>DTYK01000061.1 GCA_012961925.1 Candidatus Latescibacterota bacterium | reverse complement strand
TCCTCTGTTCCCTCACGGATGCTCTGGGAGGGAGGATCTCTTATCTGCGGGATGTGGCCGGATTCATCGTGGAAGATTACATCCCGGCTCCAGCGGAGATAGAGTTGGTGTTTGAAAGGGATTTCGGTTTGGTCGAGCGGGGAGTACGAATGCAATATCATTCGGATACGTGGACATATTACGTTTCGCATGAGAAGCCTGAGAACGAACGGCAGTATCTCTCAATCCTCAGGCCAACCACAGCGCAAGTGTTGGCACGGGATCAGGCTGGTCGGCCAGCAGTCCTGTTAAACAGACACGGAGAAGGGGGGATGCTCTGTTTTGCCTTCGGCGTGGAGTATTACTTATCGAACATGGCAGGGGTCTATCTGGGGGATCAGACGTACAAGATATACAAATCCCTGGCCCTGGAGGCGGGGATCTCCTTCGAGGTGGATTGCGAGGGTCCTTTCATTGAGATTGGCCGGTTTAAGGGCGACAGAAGGGAATTTGTCTTTCTGATTAATCATGAGCAAAAGCCTGTAGAGACCTTGGTTCGACTGAAAAGAAGGCCCCGAAGGCTCCTGGAATTCCCAGCCGGAAGCCCCATCATATTGAAGGGGGAGAACACTTTCTCCAGCCGAATAGAGGCTAATGATGTCAAGGTGTACGAGATCTTGCATTAGCTATCGCCAGATGGATGCGGTGATCTTCGAGGAAGGGATATCGAATACATAGACTGTTAGAGCCCTGTTGTGACACGAACTTGTCACCTTATGAAGGTGGATTATTGTTCATGGAGTGGCTTAAGGGCCGGTTAGGGATGAGCTAAATTGTATTGCAGAGAGGGGATATGTCATGGACAAAGTAAGGGTTGGCTTTATTGGCTGCGGCTTCTGGGCCAACACTGTTCACTATCCGTCCCTGGCGAGGATGGACGACGTCGTAGTTGCGGCCGTCTGCGATCTCAATCATGATAGGCTCAAAGAGACAGCATCGAAATATGGCATAGAAAGGAGCTTTTCCGACTACAGGCAGATGGTGGAGGAAGTAGAGCTGGACGCTGTTTACATAGTTATGCCACCGCACCACCTCTTCGACCTGACCGTAGACTGTCTCAACCGTAAGCTGCACGTATTTATAGAAAAGCCTCCTGGACTGACACGCTGGCAGACGGAGAGCATGGCTCGTACCGCCGAGCGCAACGGTTGTAAGACGATGGTGGGTTTCAACCGCAGGTTCATCCCTCTCATGATGAAGATGCGAAGTATGGTTGAAGAAAAGGGCCCCATAACCGAGTGCGTGGCCACCTTTTATAAGAATATGGGGGGTGTTGAGGAACCCTATTATGGCGGTGCAGTAGATGTGCTCACCTGCGATGCGATCCATGCTGTTGATACACTCCGCTGGTTGGGAGGCGAAGTGAGAGAGCTATACAGCAGCGTCCGGAAACTCCACTCGCGCTACTATAACATGTTCGTTGCCATCATTCAGTTCGAAGGCGGAAGTATAGGTGTGCTTCTCACCAACTGGGCTGCCGGGAAAAGGGTGCACACCTTTGAGATGCATGCAAAGGGGATCTCGGCCTTCATCAATCCGGACGAAGAGGGCGTGATCTATAAGGATAACAGGTCGGAAGGGATCACGTTGAGCACTAAGGACGCAGCGGGAAGTGACGAGTTCTATATCTATTACGGCTACTACCAGGAGAACAGACATTTTATAGACTGCATCAAAGAGGACAGACTCCCACAGACCCATTTTGGAGATGCTGTAGAGACGATGGAACTGGTCGAGCGGATCTATCGGACGGCACTGTGAAAGACCGCTATTACTTGCTGGCTCCTGTGTTGGCTGAAATATTTGCTGGGTGAGGAATCGACGTCTGTGATGAAGGAGGTGGAATAGTCTATCCTGGCGCCTTCCCCTCACGTAGAGCGGCCATAGAGTTGACGAGGCTTAGATAGAAAGCATAATATAATGGGAACAGAGACAATTTTACTGGCAAGTCTAATTGTGTTTTGGGCCTTTATTGTGCTGGGGATGACGGGGTTTGGCTCCGGCCTGATAATGGTACCCCTTCTGTTGTTGTTTCTGGATATTAAGCTGGTTGTGCCGGTCTCGCGGGTCCTTGGTGTTTTATGTGTTGGCTATTTAACAGTCCGCCTCTGGAGGGAAATCCGGAGGGATTTGCTTCTCCCCGTCCTTGTAGGATCCCTTTTTGGCACAGTTCTGGGCACCTATGTCCTGGCTTCGTATGATAGTACTCTGCTCAGAAAGGTTTTCGGGGGTTTTGTGATCCTCTTCTCCGTGAGGATGTTTTTTGAGTCCAGAGGGGTGAAATCGCTAAAATTGGGCCGTCGGGCCGGCTTCCTTGCAGGCATGATCAGCGGATGGACAGCTTCTGCCTTTGGTACGGCAGGGCCGCCGGCGGTGATCTACTATAACTATACCATCAGGCGGAAAAATGTCTTCAGGGCCACACTCATCACCTATTTTTTCCTTGGTAGCATCTGGGGCCTTGTGGTCTACGGGTGGGCAGGTCTGATCACAATGGAAGTTATACGTTTCACCCTCTACCTTCTCCCGGCGTTTGTGGCCGGGGCTGCGTTGGGATTCCGGTTGCACGGGCAGGTTAATGAGGCCCTTTTCAGGCGAGTTGTGGCTGCGGTGCTCTTAATCACTGCGGGTTTTCTTATCTTCCTGTGAGACGTCGGTGCTGGTGGCAGATCTACCTCGAACCCAGGAGAGCCAGGCTCTTATTGAACGGGTGCAAGACCTTCAGGACGAAAGGACGGGGAAGTTTCTCCTCGATAAGCGAGATGTATGTTTGGCCCAACTGGACCAGGGGCTAAAGATTACCTCTACTATCAGAGGCATCAGTGTCCTGTGGATGTTGGATGCCCGACCACGTTACCCGTTGAGGTTCATCAGGGAGTTGGAAACTATTGAGGGGATGATCCAACTCCTCGAGTCTCAGAACTGGGTCAGTGCATGGATGTCCAGTTGTGATGCATCATCAATCTATGACCTGGTCAGGCTCGAAGGCCATGCCACGCCGGAGTGGCTGGCCGCCAACTTCGGGTGGCTGGATCAACATCAAGACCCTGAGACGGGCTATTGGGGGCCAAATATGGGTTCCAAGATATGGCAGGGGTTCGGGTCGACGTTCCATATCCTCATCCCGTACTATATCGAGAAACGCCCGATCAATTATGTGGAGAGGATCCTGGAGACGACGCTTGCCCTTCAGAGCAATCCAGACCCATTTAGACAGTAAGGCAGCCATCCCAATATCCTGTCCATTGAGTTTCGATCGAAGGCGGGCCATCTAAACCACTGGATGAGGAATCACAATACGATGGATGCGGTGAACATGCTGGTTAACCTGAGGGAACGTGTGGGTGATCGATGGCAGCGCAGGATCGACGAAGCTCTGGAGAAAGCGGTGCTCGGTGTGATAAAACACAGAACGAGGACGGCGGGTTAGGTCAGGATGATACGATGGAGAGCGATCAAGATGCGACGGCCTATGGTGTATGGGCCCTGGTGATGACCGGATATCTGGACGGGCTATTTTACAAAGAGACTTGCGGGCTGATCCCCGTTGAGCGGTATAGAACCTGAACGTTCGCTTTGGTTCATAAGGAGGAGGAGACAGATGCCGAGACGTCGGATTGCGATCGACCCGGACCGGGCCGCACTTTCTGATGCCCAGATCGTTGAAAATAAGATTCGTCTGGTCGGGGAGAGTATGTTTCGCGATCGCATGGTCATTGATGACTGGGACTTTCAACAGGCCTATTATCGCGGTCCGGGAGAATATGAGCCCCTTGGGTCCAGCAGAAAAAAGATCAAAATTGGCGAGGATTGGGGGGGTGAAAACGTCACCGCCTTTTTCCGAAAGACCATCCAGGTGCCAGAAATACATCAGGGAAGACCCCTGTTTCTGGACATCAGAGTGGGTGGTGAGGCTCTGTTGAGCGTGAATGGTAGGCCGCTCCAGGGTCTGGATTATTACCGTTCCCTGGTCTATTTAACCGAAAAGGCTCAGGCTGGTACAACTTACCACTGCGAAATCGAGGCCTTTGTAAGAAGTCAACCCTT
Organism: Candidatus Latescibacterota bacterium; assembly: GCA_012961925.1. Taxonomy (GTDB): domain Bacteria; phylum Latescibacterota; class MVCY01; order MVCY01; family DTYK01; genus DTYK01. Next base: position 714 of record DTYK01000061.1, on the reverse strand, counting down.
TGAGAAGTGGTTCAAGGACACCGGAAACATCCGTCACTTTGAAAGGGCCTATCTCTTAGTGATCGATCGTGAAATCGAAGATTTCTACTATGATGTCGAAACGGCCTTCCTTGCCTGTACCTCCTTTGCCGATGACCTGGAGATTTATGACTTTCTATTTGAAGAGATCGACCACGCGCTGAAGATGATCGATTTTTACGAAGAGGATTTTGAAAAATACAAATCACAGATACGGCAAGCCAAATCGTATATTCAGCAGAAGATCTATGACTCTAACAGGTTCAAGAAGTCAGGGCAGATCAGCCTTATCGGACAATCGCATCTGGACATAGTCTTCATGTGGCCTTACATTGAGACCATCCGGAAGAACATCCGTACAACTGCCAGCGTTTTGAATCTGATGAGGGAATTCCCGGAGTTCATCTTCAGTCAGAGCCAGCAGAAGCTGTATGAGGATATCGAGCAATACCAGCCTGAGCTCTTTAGAGAAGTGAAAGAACGTCAGAAAGAAGGAAGGTGGGAGTGCATCGGAGGCATGTACATCGAGCCGGATTGCAATCTGATCTCCGGCGAATCTTTTGTTCGGCAAATCTTGTACGGAAAACGGTATTTTCGCAGCCAGTTCGGCACGGATGCAAAGACGTGCTGGCTGCCTGATGTTTTCGGAATGTCCTGGTCCATCCCCCAGATTTTGCTGAAGGCTGGCATGAAATA
>DTYK01000060.1 GCA_012961925.1 Candidatus Latescibacterota bacterium | reverse complement strand
GTCAACGACCTTCGACATCGGATCCCCGAGGTAGATCCGATACTCGCAGGGCCATCCCTTTAACCCAGGGCTTAATATCTCTCTAAAAGAGTCCAATTTGTCCTCCCGGCTGAAGCGCAAGTGTAACCTTGTAGACCTACTTTACGGCGTGCGCCGTCGCTTCAATGGCGGATTAAGTCCGCTACTCTAAGCTCTTTCCTTTACCGTTTTGCTCCTCCTCAGGTTCCCTCATGTATACTCTCTGATCCGGTTGGCAATACCTGGTGATGGACTCAGGATGCTCCTTGTATACCCTGGAATAGAGCCACATCCCAAGCTGCACCTGATGGCGGTACAAGTCGCACGACAGAGGGTCTGATCTTGACATACCGCCATAATACTCCACATTGTTCGCTATGCACCCTCCCCCACACAGATACCTGGCCCAGCAGACCCCGCAGTCCTCCCGCGCATCCACATGGTTCTCTAAGATCCCCCTCTGCCTCTGGGGATCGATGCCGTTGTATATATCCCCTAACTTCAGCCTATCCTCACCTCCACACCTGTGGCAGACATAGAGGTCACCAACAGGATCGACCATCATATAGTGGCGACCTCCTCCACAACCGTATACCCTTCTCGTGGCTCTGTAAAACAGATTGAACATTGCGGTAAAAAGCATTATCCTCTTCGGCTCCTTTCTCCTTATTATCCCCAGAAAATAATGGGCCAGATCCCTGTACCTACCCTTCAGGGTCTCGACCTCCTCGTCTGTGAGCGAATATGGCTGGGAGGGCAGACAGGCCACAGGGGACATCAACACATTGTCAAATCCCACGTCAAACAGATGACGGGCTAAATCCACTACCTCTAAGTTGTAGTGGGTTATCGTTGCCCTCACGGGTACCCTGCCTCTCCTGCTCTCAAGGAACCGCTTTATCCTGGGAAGGATATGATTGTAAGTACCCCTTCCGTCCCTGAAGACCCTCAACCTGTCATGGGTCTCCCTGTCCCCATCAAGGCTTATGGTGACGTTCATCCTGTTGCGGTTGAGGAACTCAATCGCCTCATCATCAAGAAGGGTCGCATTCGTGGTGAGGCTAAAACGCACCTTTTTGCCCCGCTTGCCGAACTGGTCCCCAGCATAAGCCACCACAAACCTCATCACCTCCATGTTCATCAACGGTTCGCCACCGAAGAAGATTATCTCACACCTCCTGTGCCTGCCTGAGTTCCTCACGAAGAAGTCAACGGCATCCTTCGCCACCTCCTTGCTCATCAACTGCCTGGGACCCCTGTAGGTCCCTCCACCCCCATAACAATATTTGCACCACATGGTGCAGTCGTGGGAGATGTTAAAGTCCATTGCCCTTATGGGGATCCGGGGCCTGTCAGGAACCTTTATTCTGGGAGCGACAGGGAGTTTGTCCTCGGGAACCAGCAGCCCATCCTTCTGGAGTTGTTCAATCGCCCGAACCAGTAGACTCCGGTCATACCTGGCGCTCAGTCGATCCACAACCGATTGGGACGGCCGCCCGTCCACAAGGTCAAGTATCTCATCCCATACAGGGCTTATCTTCATGGACACAGACCTCTGGACATCCAGCAGGAACTTCTCCCCCTCCACCTCAAAGCGGTGGATTTCAACCAACTTAGGATTTGTCAGCATCTCCCACCTCCTCTCTCGATCCGGCCTGCACAGGCTTCAAATGATCAGGGATCAAAACAGCAGCAAAGTCTGTGCAAACCTCGGAGAGTTGTCGACCGCTTAGCCTTTACCGGAGTCGTGGCATCGCCGGCCGGTTGATCTTCTCCTCGGATCAGACGGCTATGGCGTTCGGCCACTTAACCCCGAGACCAGCACCCGGATAGGGGCGGCGGCCGGCCGAGGCAACGGGAGATGCTGACAAAATAAAATCCCGCACATGCCTTATGGCCTAAGCCTATGTGCGGGATCTCTACCTTATTGCTATTGAGGATCAGGGGGTATGAACCTGTTACAACCCCGGGATGGCACTCCAGGGCGGTAACTCTTAAAACCCAAATCAGTTTGGGGGGGTCAATCCGTGAACGTCAATCCCTCTCTGCAACCGATAGTCACCTCCCTGTGTCTACATTTTCAAGAGATAACAACTACTATTATAACATCATCCGATGCGTTTGTCAAGCAGAAAATCCGAATACAAAAAACGAGTGTGAGATTGAGCCTGAACATCTTAATACCTGGAGCGCCTTTTGGACGGCTCTTGACGTGATACAATAGAGAGGATTTTCGTAATTGACATTTGATCATCCAATTGTTATATTTTCAAGGTGATCGTCGTTTGCTTGCGGCGTCTTCGTTGTCCAGATTCACGAAAGGAAACCAATTAGATGAGGATCGAGGGCATAATATGGTTGAGGGATATTGTTGACAAACTTGCTCTTAAACACAAAGTTGAAACCCATGAGGTTGAGGAGGCACTCAGTGGTGAAGCCAGATTTCGGTTTGTTGAGAAAGGAGAACGAGAAGGCGAAGATGTATACCTTGCTTTCGGAAAAACTGTTGCAGGACGGTACCTATCGGTGCTCTTTATTTATAAAAAGACCAAGGATGCGTTAATACTAAGCGCCAGAGACATGACAAGAAAGGAAAGGAGACAATATGGCAAGAAACAACCCTAAGAATTTGCCTCATTTTAGATCTCTTGATGAGCTCGTCGAGTTCTTTGACACCCACGATCTGGGTGAATACTGGAACCAGATGCCTGAGGCGCACTTCGAAGTTGATATTAAAAGAAAGACGCATCTGTTTGCTCTTGACGTCGACCTTGCTGTTAAACTAACGGAGATCGCCAAGTCCAGACACATCTCTTCCGAAGCCCTTATCAATGCCTGGTTGAGAGAGAAAATTCAGTCTCCCTGACAGAAATACAGGGCAAGGCCAAAGTACCCCCACAGCGCATATATATCCACCGAAGCAGGATCATTACTGTCTATGGTCTATGGAGCTATCACTGCCTGATGTGCCACGCTTCCTGGCT
>DTYK01000059.1 GCA_012961925.1 Candidatus Latescibacterota bacterium | reverse complement strand
ATTCACGAGCTAAAAAAGAGCTACACCATTGTCATTGTGACCCACAATATGCAGCAAGCTGCTCGCATCTCCGATTATACAGCTTTCTTCATGCTGGGGGAGTTGATAGAGTTTGGGGCAACAGAGGTGACCTTTACGAAACCAAAAAGGAAGATGACCGAAGACTATATAACCGGAAGGTTTGGGTAGAGGAGGATGACCATGCCCAAAAGATATTTTGATCAAGAACTGAAACGCCTCAACGAAAAATTACTCGAAATGGCGAGGCTGGCAGAAGAGGCTATTAGCCGGGCGGTAAGAGCGTTGGTGGAACGGAACGCAAAGTTGGCAGAGCAAGTCATCCAGGCAGATGAAACTATAAACTTCCTGGAAATCGAAATAGATGAATTGTGCTTGAAGCTTTTGGCCCTTCAACAGCCTCTGGCGGTCGATTTGCGGTTTATTGCCTCTGCATTGAAAATCAACAACGATTTAGAGAGAATCGGTGACCAGGCGGTCAACATTGCTGAAAGGAGTTTAGATTTGCTAAAACAACCGCTCCTTAAACCCCTAATAGATATCCCCCGAATGGCAGCCTTAGCCCAGAAGATGGTGAAAGACAGCCTCGACGCTTTTGTGAATCAGGATACTAAACTGGCCAGGCGTGTATGTGAACGGGATGACGAAGTTGATGACCTCAATGATCAGATATTCAGGGAGCTTTTGACCTATATGATGCAGGACCCTAAAACCATAGCCCGGGCCGTCGATCTCATATTGGTTGGGCGCCATTTGGAGAGGATAGCCGACCTGGCGACGAACATCTGCGAAGACGTGGTCTACTTAGTGGACGGGAAGACGATTAAGCATCATGTTGAAGAGAGATCGGACTCTTGACTTCCAGCCTTGTTTCGGGTTATATTGAGGCTAAAAAGGAGGCAGCCAGATGGAGCAGAAGGCGAGGAAGGTCGACATAGAACTGGGGGAGAAGGAGTCGGAGGGTATCTATTCCAACCTTGCATTGATCACCCACACGCCCTCTGAATTCATCATCGACTTTGCCAGGGTACTCCCCGGGCTGGCCAAGGCAAAGGTCTACGCAAGGATCGTGATGACCCCTCAGCACGCGAAGCTACTTGAGAATGCTCTGAGTGAAAACATAAGGAAGTACGAAAACCGGCACGGAAAGATAAAGGTCGCCGGTCCCGAGGAGAAAGATATAGGTTTCCAGGTGCCCAAGACCTGATCAGGACTGCTTTCTGTTGCGGCGACTCAGAAGAAACACATATAAGAACTGGGCGGCAAGGACCCCGAGGGCATCGGCTAAAAAATCATAGACGCTTGCATTTCTCCCTCTCACAAACATCTGATGGAATTCATCGAGAAGTGCCCATGAGATGCCCGTTAAGCTGGCAAAGAGGATTGTCTTCTCGGGTCCTTTAATACGGGGCCATGCGGTCATAGCCCGTGCGAGTAAAAAACCAAATATGCCAAATTCAAAAAAATGGGCTATCTTGTCGAGTGAAAATAGACCGAGCGGCGGTGTTGAGAACCCGGGGATGGATGATCCTGTGAATATAAGTCCGGCCCACACGATTGCCGGCAACTGATTCCTGACGAAGCTATTTCTGGTCAAAACTGACCTCCCGTGTACCTTCGCTGATTTCACCTATACCGAATACCTTCTCCCCATGTTCGATAAGTAATTTCTCGGCCCGCTCTGTATTTTCGGGCGGCAGGATCAACAGCATCCCGATGCCCATATTGAAGGTGTGAAACATCTCCTCATCGGATATCTTCCCTGTTTTCTGCAATAGCGTAAAAACAGGAGGTATATCCCATGACCCAAGGCGAATATGGGCCCTCCTGTCAGGGGGAAGGATCCTTGGTATGTTATCCTGAAACCCCCCTCCTGTGATGTGTACGATTCCATGAACCGGCAAAGAACGCAGCAATTCAAGTACAGGTCTGGCATAGCACCTGTGGGGTTTCATAAGCTCCTCTCCGATCGTGCATCCCAGGGGATCTATGTAGGTATTAACGTCCCACCCCGCATGGTCGAAGAATAGTTTTCTGGCAAGGGAGTATCCGTTGGTGTGGAGGCCATTTGAGGCGAGCCCAAGGATTACATCTCCGGGTGAGATCCTTGAGCCATCGATGATTCCCTTACGATCAACGAGGCCAACGACCATCCCGATCAGATCGTATTCCCCTTCGTTGTAAAACCCCGGCATCTCCGCCATTTCACCTCCCAACAAGGTGCATCCAACATCTTTGCATGCCCGAGCTATCCCGCTCACCACCTCAAGGATGACCTCTCCACTGTGCCTGGTCATAGCGATATAATCCATAAAAAACAGTGGCTGAGCCCCATAGACGAGGATGTCGTTAACACAGTGGGATACGAGGTCTATACCGACAGTGTCGTGTTTGCCCATCATAAAGGCTACCTTAAGCTTTGTCCCCACCCCGTCAACACTTGATACCAGGACAGGATCCTCGTAATCCCCCCATTTGGCCTGAAAGAGGCCCGCAAAGGCCCCGACATCGGATAGGACCTCCGGCCCGAATGTGGATCTGAGGAGGGACTTTATCCTTTGTTTTGTGGTATTGGCAGCCCCGATGTCTACCCCAGCCTCGGCGTATGTAATCCCTTTTTCAGGCGGATCCGGTCTGTGAGAATTAAGGCTCATATGGCCTCCGATCCAGTTAATGGAGGGGTTAATGCTTTAGCATTTCATCTTGGGTACGATATGTCTCCAAGCTTGTAGCTCCGGGGATGAAAGCTTAGAGGCTGAACTCCAGCTCGCCCTCGCTTTACAGATACTTCTTCCAGTACTCGACGGATTCTTTAAGGTCGTCAAGGACCTTGCTCTCCTCTGCCTCGAAGGGGTGGATTATCTCCAGCATAAGCACTACCTCTTTGACGCCGGATCTGGCAATCGCATCCAGGGCACGGCCGGGCTCGATGATCCCTTTGTTGTTGAACTCCTTGGTGAAGGGCCAGTGACAGTCAGCCTTACCATCGGTCTGCTGGACGTGCATCACAGGCGACATGGGTGAGAGTTCCTCAAGCCAGGCGTATGTATCCCTGTCCTTGCCCGTGGCGCTGTAGGTACATTGATGACCCCAGTCTATGCAGTAAACGATCGGCACGGCCGCGCCATCATTGACCTTCTCATAAAGCCTCTTTGCATCGTCGATCGTACAGGGCCTCTCCCGTGGCACAGGCATCGGCTCCCAAAGGAAATATCTCTGGCCTTCGATCTTGACAAGTTCGGCAAGATGGTGAAGTGATTCGATGAGGGCCTCGGTCAGGCACTCTCTTCTCAGGTCATCTTGGAAGTCCCACATCGAGAGCGAAGCGATGTGCCCCCCTGTACCCTCGGCACCGAGCATTGACGTCACCTCAATGGCCTCTTCAAACCAGTGGACGGCGTCCATCCTCATCCCGATATCGGGATGCAGTAGGAGGTTGAAACAGTATGCCGCGAGACCGGTGAACGTCGTCTGTATATGGACTCCATATCTGGTCGCTGCCTGGTTGATCTTCTCGCACATCTTGCTACGTGTGGGTTCGGAGACCCTGGGATCCAGAAGGTCGAGGGAGAACTGCGCCTCTTTCAGACCGAGATCCTCTCCCACGATCTTAAGCCACGCCTCAGGCTCGGGCCACCTTTTAACTGCAAAACAGGCGTTAATACCAAGTTTAACATCCATTACCGTCCCTCCTTTTGTTCGCTTGAGATCATCGATGGTAAGTTATCTCTCCAGATATATCTTCTCTTAGGTGAGAACCTCCCACGATCCAGCCAACTAAGAGGGGAAGACCTTACGATCTCAGGGATACCGCTCTCCCTGTGATATTCTACGTCCATAGCTCTCTGTCTAAGCTCCGGTACTGGATAGCTTCGGAGATATGTTCCGGTTTGATCTCCTCTGCCCCTTCCAGATCTGCAATGGTTCGTGCCACCTTTAAGATCCGGTCATAGGCTCTGGCAGACAGTCCGAGCTTGGTTATAGCCAACCGGAGAAGTTCGCTGCCTTTCCGGTCCGGCTGGCAGACCTGGCGGATCTGTTTGGGTTCCATGTGACCATTGCAGAAGATTCCCTTCTTCCCCTTGAACCTCTCAAGCTGGATCTTACGCGCCCTGTTCACCCTTTCCCGGATCGTGGCAGATGGTTCCCCTGTCGGCTTGCCTGAAAGGTCTTCGTATTTGACCGCCGGTACCTCGATGTGGATGTCGATACGATCGAGTAACGGGCCTGAAACCTTGGACATGTAACGTTGGATCTGGGGTGGGGTACAGGTACACTCATGGTGAGGATCGGAATAGTAGCCGCATGGACAAGGGTTCATCGCTGCAGCCAGCATGAAGCTGGCCGGGTATGTGAGTGAGATCCCGGCGCGGGCAATGGTCACCACACCATCCTCCAGAGGCTGTCTCAGGACCTCCAGGACGCTCCTTTTGAACTCCGGAAGTTCATCCAGGAAGAGCACCCCATTGTGGGCAAGACTCACCTCCCCGGGGCGAGGTACGTTCCCGCCGCCGATCAACCCTGCATCGCTTATCGTATGATGGGGCGACCTGAAGGGACGTGTGGCAATCAGGGCAGTGTTTGGCGGCAACAATCCGGCCACCGAATGGATCTTCGTCGTTACCAGAGCCTCCTCCAGGGTTAGATGGGGCAGAATTGTGGGTAGCCTCCTGGCCAGCATCGTCTTGCCCGAACCGGGTGGACCGATCATGATTATATTATGCCCACCGGCTGCTGCCACCTCCAGTGCCCTTTTTGCGTGCTCCTGCCCCCTCACATCAGAAAAATCGATACTATAGTCCAGACTCTGGGTGAATACCCCATCAGCGTCCAACCGGAAAGGGTCGGGAGCAGTGTCCTCACACAGGAGGTCTACCACCTCCTTCAGGCTTGAGACCGGATAGACCGCCAGCCCTTGGGCCATCGCAGCCTCTTTGACGTTCCCCTTCGGCAGGATCATCCCCCTTATACCAGCATCTCGCACGGCAACAGCCATGGATAATACACCGTGCACAGGCCGCAGTGAACTGTCAAGGGATAATTCACCAAGGAGCACATATTCGGAGAGATGATCGCTCTTTATCTGACCCGTGGCAGCGAGGATGGAGATGGCTATGGGCAGGTCAAAAGCAGTGCCTCCCTTTCTGATATCAGCCGGAGCAAGGTTCACGGTGATCTTCTTGTGGGGAAAGGCATAACCTGCATTCTTCACCGCTGCCATCACCCGATCCTTGCTCTCCCTGACCGCACCTTCTGCAAGGCCAACCGTAGAAAAGGAAGGCAGTTGCCTGTCTATGTCAGTCTCAACTTCAACAACGTAAGCGTCAATCCCTAAGAGGGCACAGCTTAAGACTTTGGATAACACCCCCTATCTCCTGTCATACTCAAAAGCTCAGCACTCTTAACGATGAATTTCTTGTCAGGCCCTATTTTTAAGTGCAAATTTATTAAACACCTTGGCCAAAGGACCGTATCATCCAATAAAAACCGAATATATCATACGAAAATCCCGGGCATTTGTCAACCGCTTTTT
>DTYK01000058.1 GCA_012961925.1 Candidatus Latescibacterota bacterium | reverse complement strand
TGGGAGTTGGACATCTCAGTCGAACGAGGATCGCATCGAGATCAAGCTCTATGGGGATCCGGACTTTGTGGGGGAGGTCTGGTTCGATGGGCTTTATTTTGGAACCCAGCCGCCGCCGAACCCACCTGTGGTGGATGGGTTGCCTTCACCTACCAACCAGACCACCCTCACCGTCACGGGCACCAAGGATGCCAACACCTCGATACTGAAGCCCAATGGGGAGCTGCTGGTGGCCGTGAACCCCAATACCACCTGGTCGGCCAGTTGGCCCTTGGTCGAAGGAGACAACACTATCCAGGTGAGGTCGGCAACTCAAGATGGCAACGTCAGCGGCCTTTCGAATGCCCGGACGGTGATCAGGGATACACAGGCTCCCGACATCTCTTCGGTGAGCGCCTCTAACATCACCGCCACCTCTGCCACCATCAACTGGACGACAAATGAGAGCTCGGACAGCAAGGTGGACTACGGGACGACTACCAGCTATGGCTCCACCAAATCGAACAGCGGCATGGTGACCAGCCACAGCATAGACTTAAGTGGGCTATCCGGCCATACCACCTACCACTACCGGGTGCGGTCGACCGATGCGGCAGGCAATGAGGCAGCCTCAGGGGACTACACCTTTACCACGCTCAACCGAACACCCACAGCCGATGCTCAGAGTGTATCCACCAATGAGGACACTCCCTTATCCATCACGCTTTCCGGAAGCGATCCTGACGGAGATCCTCTGACCTACATCGTGGTGACCAATCCCAGCCATGGGAGCCTCTCTGGCTCCGGCCAGACTCGCACCTACACCCCATCTGCCAACTACTATGGCTCGGATAGTTTCACCTTCAAGGTGAACGATGGAATAGTGGACAGCGATCCGGACACAGTCTCAATCACTGTCAACTCGGTCAACGATGCCCCCTGGATCTACCCCACTATTCCCGATCAGTCCGCTAATGAGGATTATCCCATTGTGATAGACCTGACCGGCTATGAGCACGATGTTGAGGACAGCGGGACGAATCTGGACTGGACGGTCTCTGGGGAGAATCCCAACCTGATTGCCAGCACTTCGGGGGAGAACAGCAGCGATGATGCTATCACCTTCACTCCGATTGCCGACTCATCGGGTTCTGACGTGGTGACGTTGACCCTGCGGGACAGCGGGGGCAGAACAGCTAGCCAGGAGGTCACCCTGACCTGGAATGCGGTTAATGATCCACCGACGTTGGCGGAGATACCCGATCAATCGACCCCCGAGGCAACAGAGTGGAGCTACAACTGTAGTGTGTGGGACCCCGACGGTCCCAGCCTCAGCTGGTCTCTGGCGAACGCCCCTCCTGGCATGAGCATCAACTCCAGCGGGAAGATCAGCTGGTCAGTGCCTGACTTAACTTCCACCACCACCTATTATAACATCACCGTGACGGTCCAGGACAACGGAAATCCCAATGAATCCGACTCTGATCCTCTCAACCTGACGATCAACGCCGACAATGACGCCCCGGTAATTGACGGCTACAGTCCCTCCAGTTCGAGCCCCACCTCCCAGTGTGTCTATCAACTCCGGGGCCGAGTACACCAACTCCACAGGTGTGAGCCTGAGCATATCTGCCGCCACCGGCGTAGGCCGGATGAAGATAAGCAACAGTTCAACCGGCGGTACATGGGAAAACTACATTTCTTCCAAATCCTGGACCCTCTCTTCAGGCGATGGGAACAAGACAGTCTACGCATGGGTGGCGTGGAATCAGGATAGTGAGATTGACCCCTCTCCAGCAGGTTCCACATCCATTACCCTTGACACCACCCCACCCAACACCTCCATAATTGCTCCACCAGAGGGTGCAAACGTCAGCCCCAACACCCTCACCTTTCTGTGGCGGCATCTCCATTGCCCGTACTGGAGCTTAAGCCAGGAGCAAATCAGGTCTCGATCCTTGTGGTGAACGAAAGGAACATACCGCTTCAGGATGTCCATGCGGCCGTACAAGGCCATCTACCCGGATGGCTCAAGATAGCCGACACCATCCCGGTGGACGTGCCTCCCAAGGGAGAGGCAAGGCTTGGCCTGAACCTGCAGGTTGGGGAGGTGGCTCCGGGGAGATCCTTCGAACTTCCCTTAGTGCTTAAGGACAGATCAGACCGCATCTGGGAGGTCAGAGCCCTCGTGCAGGTTGTGGCCCCCAGCACCTACCAGCTTTCCCAAAACTTCCCCAATCCATTCAACCCAACGACCACCATAGCCTTCAACATCCCCTCGGCCGGCCGAAAGGCCAGCGGACCCTCCGCCGAGAGGACAATGGTCAGGTGCAGGCTCCTGATATATAACCTCTTAGGGCAGAGGGTCAGGACCCTGATGGACGAGCTCCGGGCAGGGCGGCCGAGGCCAGGGAGCTTTACCTGGATGTGCTCGGAGACCACCTTGGCCCCGAGGAAAGGGGCCGGAGGATCCCGGGTTGCTATGGCCTTCTTCCCGAACAGAGAGAGGCTCTGGAAGGCCAGATCTTAGAGGAGACGGCCGATCTGGCCTCAGCCCTGGAGCAGATGGCAGGGGAAGGCAGCCCCGAGGCGATGCTGATCCTGGGCGAGATGGCCTGGGAGCAGAGGGATTACCAGAAAGCCCTTATCTGGTTTGAGAGGGCAGGACAGTCCCTCCCGGATGACCCGATGATCAGGCTCCAGGTGGCCAGGACACTGGTCATGCTGGGTAAGGGTCAGCAGGCAAGAGCAGGCCTTGAGGCGCTGGCAGGCTCTCTCCAGGGTCCCGGAGAACTCCTGGAGCTGGCCACGGCCTTCCAACTGGCAGATGATTCAAAAGATGCCAGACAGGTGCTTCAAGGTCTGGCCGAACAGCTCCCGCAGAGCCCTGAGGCAGCTGAAGCCTTGCTAAGGCTGAAGCTGATGGAAAGATTAGGATTATAATGAGGAGATGAAAAATTTAGGCCTTCGACATGCCTTGCATCCAGGACCGGCTGGAAAACTCCTTCAGGGAAGAGTCGAGTTCATATCCCGAAAGTCAGGAGGCTGGAAGAGGCCAGGCTGGTCTTCGACCCCGGCTTGAAAACGGCCATGGGTCCGTAATATCCGTTACCCTAACCCGCCATTTCATCAAAAAAGGCGGGTTTTTATTATCAGCAATACCTCGTAAATTATATGACGGTGGTTAAACGAAAGTCTTTTCCTGAAATACCTCCAACCCTGCCACTCTCCTGGTAACGTTCTACCTTCCGAGTCCATTTAGATTCATAAAAATCTCTTGCCTTTCGTCCTATGTTTTTGTATAATTTATATTATGATAGCGGAAGAATTGCTGTCACAGTTCTTGGGATATCTTGCGATTGAAAAGGGGCTGGCCAAGAACTCAATTGATGCATACAACAGGGATGTTATCAGATACCTGAGATTCCTTGAGGGCTCAGGGATCGAACATCCGGCCAGGGCCTCCCAGGAGGATGTCCTGGGATTGTTCTATCTGCTCCGTGACCTGGGGTTGAAATCATCGAGCATATCACGGAACCTCTCTGCTATCAAGGTGTTCCACCGTTTTCTCCTGACGGAGGGACTTGCGGACAGGGATCCGACAGAGTACCTTGAATCTCCAAAACTGCCCAGGAACCTTCCGGTGGTACTTAACCCCTTCGAAGTGGAAAAGCTCCTGGAACAGCCAGATCTGAGCACACCTCTTGGGATCCGGGACCGTGCAATGCTCGAGTTTCTGTATGCCACCGGGTTGAGGGTCTCCGAGCTCCTCAAAGTGACCTGCTCGGACCTGTACCTTGACGACGGGGTCGTAAGGATATTCGGCAAGGGTTCAAGGGAGAGACTTGTCCCCGTGGGTAACATTGCCAGAGGTTGGGTTCAGCGCTATATCGCCGAGGTCAGACCCACCATCTCAAACCAGAGGTCAGCCGATGTCCTGTTCCTCAATCGCAGGGGCATGCCCATGTCACGGATGGGCTTCTGGAAGATACTCACCAGATATGCGAGGATGGCCGGCATCGGGAAGAAGATCAGCCCTCATACCCTGAGGCATTCCTTTGCGACCCATCTGCTCGAGGGAGGGGCGGACCTGAGGGCAGTCCAGGAGATGCTCGGCCATGCCGACATCTCCACAACACAGGTTTATACACACGTCGACAGGGACTATTTGAAGGAGGTTCACAGAACATTTCACCCGAGAGGATGAGACCATGACCGTTGCCAAGGAGGAAGAGCCATGGCTGAGAAATCCCAAACGGCTGAAGGTGGGAGAAATCAGGCACTCTTTGCACAGCTTGTGATGATGTTCCACGCAGCGGCGATGCAGCAGATGGGCAAGATCATGAATCCGATAACCAACAAGATAGAGAGGGATCTGGATCAGGCAAGGACGTCCATCGATATGCTTGCAATGATCCAGGAGAAGACGAAGGGAAACCTCACCCAGGACGAAAGCAGACTACTGGACGAAGTCCTGTACCAGTTGCGAATGAACTATGTGGATGAGGTGAACAAACCACCTGAGAAGGAAGAGAAACAACCTGAGACATCTCAATGAGTTCTCAGCCCGAGGAGGCACCCTGGGATGGGAGCCATGGCGTGGAGTCTCGGATAAACGACCTGCTGGCCAGTAGCGATTTTTTGCATCATCATAAAACCGAGGCAATTTGACACGGAGCGAATGGGCACACAGTGGCCGCTGCACTTAAAAACAACATAGGGGAAAATGAGGAATGTTCGACCTGTCCGAAGTAGGAAGGTTTATGATCATTGCCGGGCTCGTTGTGGTGGCCCTGGGCATCATCGTCACCTTTGCTGGCAAAATTCCCTTTTTGGGAAGACTTCCCGGCGATATCTATGTAAAGAAGAGGGCGTTCACCTTCTACTTCCCCCTTGCCACCTGCCTGTTGTTAAGCATAATCATAACGATCATCCTGAACCTGTTCCTCAGAAGGTGACGAAGAAGATGAAGTTGTCAGATTACGATTATGATCTGCCC
>DTYK01000057.1 GCA_012961925.1 Candidatus Latescibacterota bacterium | reverse complement strand
GCATCAGTGTCCTCCTTAAGGGTATAGTTTCACACCTCCATCACATTCAATAACACGTCCAGTTGTAGATATCTTTATTCGTCTCCCTCCGGTGAATAATTTTATCCGTCTTAGGATTTGTGTTCTCTGCACAATTGGTATATATCTCTAAATGTGCTTCCTTTAACAAGCTTGGGCTGGTATTCAGACAGAATTTCTCGGATAGAATTTATCTGGTTCAGCTTTTGTCTCATTTTGGTTCCTCGTTCTTTAGCAGCTACCCTTAAGAGCCTCGCTGTAGGCTCAAGGTTCTATGAATACACGTTTTTCTAGCTCGCTGGACTCCTCCGCCGCCAGGCAAATACGCAGTGTCTTGAGTGCATCCTCAGCCGTAGTAATTGGACATCTCCTTCCCTCTACAATATCGGTGACAAAACATCTTGTCTCTTCAAGTGTTGCATCTACAGGCGGTGCTGAAAGCTCCTGTGGTCTCCCCTCCTTCCATAGATAGCACTTCTTACCTCTTGATTCAAATGTCCCGTGGGTTCCCACAATATTGACCAAGTTAAGTCCACAAAGTGGTAGAATGCGCCTGTGAAAAACCCACCGCACTTCGGGTCGGTCAGATATCTGTACCATTTCGAGATACCCGCTGTACAAACAAGAGTACGGTAGGCACAGAGGATATTCCCAACCCGGTCTCTCACTCTTTTTAAGAGAGAGTGACACAACTCGAAGTGCCCATTCAATCCAAAGTGAAGCTTGAGACCATGCTCACTCGCTGTGGATATGATAAGGGTCCCATCTTCAACTGTTGTAGCAAATGGCTCCTCGATGAGACAGTGCTTCCCCGCACGCAGTGTCATAAGGGCGAACTCTGCGTGGAGATGGTTCGGGGTCGAAATAATCACTGCATCAACATCCTGTGTTGAGATTGCCTCGTTAAGACTGCAAAATCCCTTTGCTCCGTGTTCCGAGGCCATCTTATCAGCCCTCTGCTTTGACCGTGAACAGACAGCTATAAGATGGGTATCCTCTATTGCGTCGATGGCATCAGCCCTCCTCCTCGCCATCCCGCCAGTGCCAACGATACACATGCCTACCATTAGAATCACCTCCTTCGTGAAATTTGTCCAAACTCCAGTAAGACACCACAATCAAACTAAATCAAGGGACATTAAGAATCCCGATAATCTGGCCATATTGAGACCGAGTATATCTCTTTTGGCCTCGTTGTTGATCTTTGCGTACCTTTTTTAGGGACCATAAGTTCCTTGATACAGATTATGTCTCTTCCCAGACCTGTCGGATGAACGCTGCCGAGCGACCCACCTTTTTTATTCCCAAGCCTCCATATTCTATGGAGAGCCAGCCATCATAGCCATACTGCTTGATTTTTCTTAGAACGGCTGCGATGTTCACATCGCCTTCATCCACCGATACACTTCGATTCCAACCCTCGGGCGTGTCCAGGTAATTGTCCACGTGCAGGCACATCAGCCGGCAAATGATCTCCTCTCTTTCTAGAAACTCCGTTGGATCCTGCCCCGCTTTTCGGGTGTTCTTGCAGTCCAAGTTAGCGCCCAGATGCGGAGAATCCACACCCGACAGAACCGCTGCATAGCCCTTATCGTCCGCCGACAGCCCAGGGTGATTCTCCAGAAGAAGATAGAACCCTCTTTCTTGGACCACTTCCACACATTGCCAGATGGTGTCGATGCAGGCTTTTACTGCGTCCTCCCGGCTCACTCCTTCTAAATCTGCAGGGGTATCCCCTAAATAGGTATTCAGCCTGTTCGTCCCGAATTTCTCCGCCACATCCATACACATCCGCAGGCGATCCACTTCGTCCCGTTGATCCTGGTGCGTTATCCGCAAGTATTTGTTATGGACCGTAAGCATCGAAACCGAATGGTCGAATTGGGCGAGCTCTGTCTTGATCCGATCCACTACTTTTGGGTCGAAGACCTTGCGTGAAATCTCGCTCAGATCTCCACACGCCTTTCGTAGGAGCGTTGCATCGCTGTTCATCCAACTGTCCACCAATTCAACACCATCCAACCCAATTTTTTGGGCGTATCTGAACCACTCCTGGGTGGAGATTTCTCTATATATAACCGGTCCCCAGGCTAAACTGCTTAGCCTCAGCTTTCTGTCCCCCTTTTGAGAAGATAATTAGAAGTTAAAAATTTAAAGTAAGGGCTCTCCCATAGCCTGCAGAACCTGTTTTGTGGGAGAGAGCCTCTACCCTCCAGATTATCGGAATAATTTTTAAAACGACATTTGGGAAAGCTATCATAAGGTTGTCCGTTGCCGGCGATCTTTTCGACATGGTTAAATCTCCACCTCCATCCCGTCGTAGGCCACTTCGATCCCCCAAGGCTTCAGCCTCTCCTCCAGCTCGTGGTGCAGAAGGCCTCCGCCGCGGGAGAAATGGGTGGCGATGAAGCGGCAATCGGGGGCGAGGATGCCCATCTTCTCCATTCTCTTTTTCACCTCTATCAAGGATTTAACCCCGAGATGGCCTTGGGGATGGATATCCTTCTCCACTCCTCCGCTGGTGCAGTCCATTATGACCATGTCGAAGCGGTAATCGGCCAACCTCTCCCAGGTCCGCTCCGGATACCAGCCAGTGTCGAAGCCCTGAAGGAGAGTTTTGCCCTCGAATTGGAAGATGTAGTTCAGGCATACCTCCTTCGGATCATGGTTCGCCAATATCGGCGTCACCTCCAACTCCCCGGCCCGGAAGCTCGCGAACGGCTCCACAGCCTTGACGACAAGCTTGCTCTTGTCCAAATCCCCGACCCTCTGCTTTATCCCCTGATATACAGTCCGGTTCCCATAGATATATAGTTCCTCCAAGTCGGTAAGGGAAAAGGGCGATGCCCTCATCCTCAAATCGAGGGCATAGAGATGGTCCTGGTGGGTATGGGTTATGAAAAGATGCTCCAGGTCGGCATAGGAGAGGCAGTACTTCAGCATCTGGAGATACGAATCCGGAGGAAAGTCAATCTTAGGCGAAATAGCCGGATAGTCGGGCCGGTTGACATTGTAAACGATGCCGTGAGTGTGCGGGTATAAGCCGGTGATCAACGATGCCCTACTGGGTGAACAAATAGGTGTTGGACACGTGGCGTTGGTGAAAATCACGCCATCACGGGCGAGAGCGTCGAGGTTGGGCGTCGGCACAGGACCGCCGTAGCAACCGAGCACGCCAGGGCTTAGCTGGTCGCACATGATGATAAGTAGGTTAGGGTGTTCACCCATTTC
>DTYK01000056.1 GCA_012961925.1 Candidatus Latescibacterota bacterium | reverse complement strand
TTTGGCGGAGTACAGGACCAATCAACAAATAACGAATCAACAAACTGCCCTTAAGCCTGAGCCGTAGAACCGTCCGGCCAACGGAGCGGCCGCCCTCCGCTCCCTCTGACCGAGCGGAGCGAGCCGGAGTTTATGCTTTAGCATTCCATCCTGCGTAAGATGAGTCACTGAGCCTGTAGATCCGGGGATGAAACCCTAAAGGGTCAGCTCCGAGGAGTGAACCGATGACGGTTCAGGGCAAGGCTTCGCTGGGTTAATGCGTCCTGTCTATCTCGTGAGGCTTATAATGATCCTGAGACAGAGATTGGTATACAGCCCAGCAATGGCGTCGTCAGCCATGATCCCCCATCCACCGGGAAGCCTCTGTGACCTATATGCTGGAAAGGGCTTTATGATGTCAAGGACCCTGAAGAGCAGAAATCCGAGAACCACAACAAAGATGGTCTTCGGCAGGAAGAGCATTGCCATGAAGAAACCTGCAACCTCATCCACAACGATCCGGCGTGCATCCTCACCCCAAACCTCTGCAGCATCCCTCGCTACCGATACCCCGACGAAGAAGATCAGGAGGGTTACCAAAGACCAGATCCATCGGTTAGTTACAGGTATAATCCAGTAGATAACAGCAGCAAAGGCACTGCCTGCAGTCCCCGGAGCCAGAGGTAGGTAGCCCGTGAGAAATCCCGAAGCGACAAGTCTGGAAAGTATTTTCACAGCTCCCGCCTTTTCATCTCCCCTATACAGGCTCCCCTGCCGACTCCTCTGGGAGAACGATCCACATTATGATGTAGGCAAGAATGCCTGCACCCACGGATGCAATCGTCCCGAGTGCCCAAGCAAGGCGCACAAGCGACGGATCCAGGCCGAAGTACCTGGCAAGCCCACCACACACCCCGGCGACCATTCTACGGGTCCGTACCCGCACAATCCTCCTGGCACGGCATCCTTCAGGCTCTTCAACCGCACCACCCGCCTTCTGCACTGACAGGACAAGCACCATGCCCACCGCAACAAGGAAAAGTCCCCACATTAACCTCCAGGGAACCCTCAGGCTCCACCAGGAGACTCCAAACTGGCCGAGCATCAGGATAAGTCCTACTATAAGAATAACAATCCCCGCCACCTGGGTCGGCCTGAATTCGGACTTCTCTGCTTGCCCGGTATTTCCGGTTTCAGGCGGGGAGGGGTTTTTAGGAACGATGATCGCCGCCAGCACATAGACCAGAACCATGCCCGGGGCACCGAAGATAGTGAGGACAGCCCATGTGATCCTCACAAGCGTCGGGTCGATCTTGAAATATTCGGCAATGCCGCCGCACACACCAGCGATCATCCGTTGCCGAGTAGATCGGTAGAGCCGCTTCACCTCAGCTCCCTGCTTCTCCTCAGATCCTGACGTCTCTGCTGTCATCCTGTATCCCTCCGGCTTTTTGGTTCTTCCCGGACGTTATCCGTGAGTCTCCAGCCAGTTGTCTCCAACCCCTACATCAACTTTAATAGGCACAGAGAGTTCCAAAGCTCCCTCCATCTCCTCGACTATCAATCTGCGTACCACATCCAGCTCTCCCCTCGGCACCTCGAATACCAACTCGTCGTGGACCTGGAGGATCATCTTTGTCTTGAGCTCTTCCTCCTTAAGCCGCCGATGTATATTTATCATCGCCATCTTTATGAGGTCTGCAGCCGTACCCTGAATGGGAGTATTGACCGCAGTCCGCTCGGCAAACTCCCGAACCCTGTTATTGGTGCTTCCGATCTCCGGCAGGTAACGTCTCCTTCCGAGCATCGTCGTAACATACCCTTTTTCCCTCGCCATTTTTATGGTCTCATCTATGTATGCCTTCACTCCTGGATAGATAGTGAAATAGTTTTCGATGAACCCTTTGGCCTCTTTAGGCCTTATTCCAAGCTCTTTCGCCAGGCCATACGGCCCCATCCCATACATAATGCCAAAATTGACCACCTTTGCCTGTCGCCTCAGATCAGGCGTTACAAATTCAGGAGGCAGACCAAAGACAAGCGCTGCTGTCCGCAGGTGAACGTCTTCCCCGTTCCGGAAGGACTCGATCAAGGTCCTATCTCCAGAGAGATGAGCCATTATGCGAAGCTCTATCTGGGAGTAGTCGCCATCGAGAAGCACATGCGATCCATCAACAGGCACAAAAGCCCTGCGTATCTTTCTACCAATTTCAGTGCGTATGGGGATGTTCTGAAGGTTCGGATCACTGGACGAAAGTCTTCCTGTTGCCGTAGCAGTCTGGTTAAAGGAGGTATGTATCCTTCCCGTGTCAGGGTTTACGAGCCTCGGCAGGGCATCGACATAAGTCGATTTGAGCTTTGTCAACTGGCGGTATTCAAGCAGTTTCCTGGGCAGATCGTACTCATGGGCCAGGTCTTCTAAGACTTCGACATCTGTCGAATAACCGGTTTTTGTACGTTTCCTTGTTGGCAGGCCAAGTTTCTCAAAGAGGATGTATCCTAATTGCTGGGTTGAGTTGATGTTGAATTCCTCTCCGGCCTCCCTATAGATCTCGTTGGCAAGTCGATCAAGCTCCTCCCCGAGTTCCCAAGACATCCGTTCCAAAAAACCGACATCTATACAGACCCCATTTAGTTCCATCTCCCTGAGGACCTCAACCAGGGGCATCTCAACCTCTTTGAAAAGCCCCATCAGACCCAGTTGAATGAGTTTGGGCTCAAAGAGGTTCTTCAGTCTCAGGGTGATGTCTGCATCCTCACAGGAGTACCTGGCGGCCTGCTCAACGGGAACATCGGCGAAGCTCTTCTGCTTCCGCCCCTTTCCGATGAGGTCGGAGAGGGGCACCATCTTATGGTCAAGATACTTCAGACTGAGAACATCAAGGTTATGCTGATGGGCGGAAGGATTCAGGAGATAGGAAGCGATCATCGTATCGAAGACAAAACCTCTGGGTTCCACCCCATACCGCAAGAGAATAGCCGTATCATATTTGATGTTTTGACCGTACTTCTGAATGCCCTCATCTTCTAAGATCGGTTTTAACCTCGACATGACGAATCCTAAGTCGAGGTTCTGCCCATCACTATGTGCAACCGGAAGGTAGAAGGCCCGGCATGGCGACAGAGCGATTGATATGCCGACGAGAGTAGTCCTCATAGGATCGGTGCTTGTGGTCTCCAGGTCTATCGCAAGGCTTTTGGCTTCTATTATGGCACCTATCAGATCTTCCAGTTCCTCCTCATTTTTGAGGGCCGAGTATTCGACCTTCTCCTCGCGTGGGGCCGGCGATATCTCCTTCAAGAACTTGTTGAACTCCAGTTCCTTGAAGATCTCGCTGAGGGATTTGTTATCGAACCCCTTGAATTTGAATTGTTCTATCTCCAGCCCAATTGGAGCATTGGTATCTATGGTGACCAGCGCCTTTGAAAGCCTTGCCAGGTCAGCAAATTGAATCAGGTTCTCCCGGACGCTCTTCTTTCCTACCTTCTCCACATTGGCCAGTACAGATTCAAGATCACCGAACTGTTGGACCAGTTGTATTGCTGTCTTCTCCCCCACCTTCGGCACTCCGGGTACGTTATCTGATGTGTCCCCCATCAATGCGAGAACATCAGTGACCCTTTCCGGCCCTACGCCAAACCGCGCCTTCACACCTTCCTCATCTATCAACTCGAACTCATCCCCGCTTCTCCTCGGATTCAGCATCTTCACAGATGGTGTGATCAACTGCATAAAATCCTTATCCCCTGTGACAAGTATGGACTCGACACCCATTGCCGACGCCTTTCGGGCCAGGGTACCGATCACATCATCGGCCTCAAATCCTTCAAGTTCGAGCACGGGCAGCCTCATCGCCTGAATGATCTGATAGATCCTGGGCATCTGATCCTTCATCTCATCCGGCATCTTCTGGCGCGTTGCCTTGTATTCAGCAAAGCTCTCATGCCTGAACGTAGGGGCAGATGTGTCAAAGACCACGGCGAGATAATCAGGTTTCTGCTCCCGCAAGATCTTCAATATAGTGTTAGTAAACGCAAAAGGGGCCGATGTGTTCTCCCCTTTTGAGTTAATGAGTGGATTCCTGATGAAGGCAAAATACGATCGATAAGCCAGCGCCGATCCGTCTATCAAAAAGAAACGTTTGCTCTGGGACATAACTTTCCCACCTTAAGATACTACGTACTAAAGTCTATATCGCAGGGCATGTCCTGTCATAAGTATAACCTTACCCTTCGGAAATGTCAAGCCATTTTTGGACTAAAGATATTGATCCATCCCTTCCCTTTTTAGGAGGTCTGTGATCTTCTTCACATCCTGCGATTTCTCCTTTTTACAGACGAGGAGAACATCATCCGTCTCTACAATCACCATACCTTCGATGCCAATGGTGGCCACAAGCTTTTTGGGAGAGCGGATGATACATCCCTGTGTATCGATCCCAACATGTCTGCCGAAGACCAGGTTGCCATCTTCGTCCTTAGCCAGCACCTCCTCTAAGGCTGCCCATGAACCGATATCGCTCCAGCCAAACTCGCCTTTAAATACCGCCACCCGGTCTGATTTCTCCATCACCCCATAGTCAATGGAGATCGATTGCAACCCTTCATAGACCTTTCTGGTGATCGTCGTCTCCTCCTCGGTGGCGATCGCTCGTTCTATCTCGCACAGTCCGTGGTAGAGGTAGGGGAGATAGGTCTTTAACATCTCGAGGATAGTGGACAGCCTCCAGATGAATATACCGCTATTCCAGAGGTAACTTCCGCTCCTTAGAAACTCCTCTGCCCTGTCCTGTCCTGGTTTCTCAGTGAATTCCACAACCCTGTACATCTTTGTGCCACGGAATCTTCCCAATTCTTCACCGAGACGGATATATCCGTAGCCGGTCTCGGGCCTTGACGGCACAATCCCGATGGTCACCAGCTGTGCTGTCTCCCCCGCTGCCTCCACCGCTGCCTGAACAACCTTAACGAAGGCCTCGCCATCTTCAATATGATGATCGGCAGGAGTGACGATCATTACGGGATCCCGGCAATTCCCACTTCTGAAGTCGGATGCCGAGGTTGGTTTATCCTCTATCCATCCCGACTCCAATCTCTTCCTGATGTGTATTGCCGCCAGGCCGATGCAGGCAGCGGTATTCCTACCTGTGGGTTCTAATATCAGGTTCCGTAAGGGGACCCCCCGCAACTGCTGTACGAGAAGATGTTTATGGCATTCGTTGGCGACTATTAAGATCTGTTCGCCGGTTGCTATGGGGGAAAGCCGCCTTAGGGCTGCCTGGATCATCGTCTCATTGCCGACAATTTTTAGAAACTGCTTTGGTCGTGCTTCTCTACCCTCCGGCCAGAATCGCCTGCCGGCGCCACCGGCCATAATAATAGCGTACACATCCCTATGCATTGTCAATCCTCTTTGCCAGTTCACCTTTCAGCTCATCTATTTTCACCCTGGTCTGTTCCATGGAGTCCCTATCCCGTAATGTCACAGTACCGTCCTTAGCAGTCTGAGAATCAACCGTTATACCGAAGGGAGTACCGATCTCGTCCATCCTTCTATAGCGTCTTCCTATAGATCCACCTTCATCGTAAAAGACGTTGAAGTGGGGTTTAAGCATCTGGTAGATCTCTCGTGCCCTTTCCGGCATCCCGTCCCGCTTCACCAGTGGGAAGACCCCTGCCTTGATAGGTGCAACCTTTGGGTCAAGCCGGAGCACAACCCTCTCCGGTTCCTCGTCATAGCCGTCTACCAATACGGTCAATACGGTCCGTGTCAGCCCAGCAGATGTCTCGATGATATAGGGTATGAACCTCTCACGGGTTGTCTCGTCAAAATAGGATAGATCCTTGCCTGAATACTGGGTGTGGCGTTTCAGATCGAAATCCGTACGATTGTGAATCCCCTCAAGTTCCTTCCATCCGAAGGGAAATTCGTATTCGATGTCATAGGCCTGTTTGGCATAGAAGGTCAGCTCGCCAGGGGCATGTTCACGGAACCTCAACCTCTCCCTTCTTATCCCGAGTCGGATATAGAACTCCCATCTCTCCTCTTTCCATCTCTCCAGCCACTCCCCTTCAGTTCCAGGCCTGACGAAGAACTGCATCTCCATCTGCTCAAACTCCCGTGTCCTGAAGATGAAGTTGCTCGGAGTGATCTCGTTTCGGAAGGCCTTGCCGGCCTGTGCTATACCAAACGGGATCTTCTGACGCGTGGCATGCAGGACATTCAGATAGTTCACATATATCCCTTGAGCTGTCTCAGGGCGCAAAAAGATGGTGCTTTCCTCCTCCTCGAGCGGGCCTATATGGGTCTTGAACATGAGGTTAAAATGCCGGGGCTTCGTGAGTTCTCCCCCACATTCAGGGCAGTTGTCAGTCCCCACCTCATCGGCCCGGAACCTCCCTTTACAGTTTTTACAGTCTACCATTAGATCGGCAAAGCTATCAACGTGTCCTGAAGCCTTCCAGACCATCGGATGCATCAATATACTGGCGTCAAGACCAACGATATTATCGTGCTCACCCACCATCGATCTCCACCAGAGCTGCTGTATGTTCCTTTTGAGCTCGACACCTAAAGGGCCATAGTCCCAACAGCTATTCAACCCACCGTAAATCTCACTGCTCTGGAAGACAAAACCCCTTCTCTTACATAATGAGACAACCTTGTCCATCAGATCCGGAACCCTTTCGGCCATCGTTTCCTCCCCCAATCTGTTTCTCCTCGTTCATTCCCATTTATCACTACTCAGTAGCATGGTATTCACAGAATCGTCAATTGAATTCTTTGTGCCCTTTATGCCTTTGTGATGATAAACTCAACGTAGTAGCATTATTCTCCTTCAGTTTATTCGAACTCTTATCTGCCCTTTATCAATTTTTCCCCGTTCAACTTGTCTCTCAGACGTTGCACCCTCCTCCTCACTTCCCCGGCGAGTATGCTCTCAGGAAAGTGCAGAAGGAAGGCCCTGTACTCCTGTATGGCATTGTGAAGATCGCCCGATTTCTCGTAAGCCTCACCGATCCTTTTCTGACTCTCAGGACGGAGGGGGCTGGATGAGTGGTTTGATATCAGTCTCCTGTAGTTATTCAAGGCATCCTGATAATTGCCCATCTCCTCTTCCACCTCTGCCATCAGAAAGAGCGCATCATCCACCAGTTCCGAATTCGGGAAATCTTTCATCAACCCTTCGAGCTGAGCCAGTGCGTCATTATATCTCCGTTGACGGCGGAATAACTCCGCCTTCGCAAAGGCCTTCAGAGCTGTCCGACCGTCTGTCTCCCTTCCCCGGGCGTCCGAAAGGTTCTCCTGAAGAAAGAGGATCATCCCCAAGGCATCGTTGACATAATCCCCTTGCGGAGACCCCTTGATGAGTCGCTCACATAAGGCCTTCACCTGTTGAAAATTACCCTGGAAATAATAGAGCTCAGCCAACCTGAAGGAAGCAACCGGAATGAGCTTCGGGTCCAGATCCTTAGCCCTTTCATAGATCTCCCTTGCCTTGTCCAATCTATCCTGAATCACCAGACTGTCGCCAATCGAGACCAGTTCCTCATATCTTTTGAGCTGTATCAGGACCCGTTCCAGACCCTCAAGGACGCCCCTATCTCGTGGATCTTCTTTGAACAGCCTCCGGTACATTTGCAGGGCGGCCTCAAAACGGCCCATCTTCTCCAGCCTGTGTGCGAGCTGAAGTTGCCCGTCCGCAGATGATATCCCACCCTCCTGTGAAAAAGAGATAGGCAGGGGCTGTCGTCTATGATTTTCGGGTTGGGCCGCTCTTGCAACCACAATCATCAGAAAACAGAGGAGGAGAAAAGTCGACCTTTTCAGCATTATCTCCTTCAGTGATTATCCGGATAGTATTTTTCGGTGTTTTTGAGTGCTCAATTCTCTCCATTTAGCGATTACATAACAGGACTGTCCGAAGCATAATCGCTCTGTACCAGCCCAACCATAGTGTATCATTCTCCCCTCAGGTCCAGCAACTGCTTTGGACATCTGTATCATTATACTAAATTTCTACCCGCAAATCAAACAATTTTTGGCCCACTCCTCTGACCGACTGAAAGGAGGGCGAGCCGGAGTTTGTGGGGCTGGGGGAGTATTTCTTTGCT
>DTYK01000055.1 GCA_012961925.1 Candidatus Latescibacterota bacterium | reverse complement strand
TGAAACCCCGACCGTTAGAGTACTGAATATCAAGGGAATAACTAACATCTTCAATAGCCTGACAAACACGGTGCCCAACGGTTTAATTACCGCCACAGGCGGGCCTATTACAGCCCCGGCTGCTATCCCGAGGACAAACCCGATAAGGATCCATTCCAGTATCGATGGCCTGCGCAATGTCTCCTCCCTTCAGTTACAAGGCTATCACTTTGCCCCATCAGTAGCAATCCCCAATAATAACGATGAGGTATTGAAGGCCGACATCCGTCGTATGAATATACTGACGGGGTATTTCTGTGTCAACAGAAAAATGGACGAATGGAATGCTGAAGCATTAACTCCAGTTAAACGCAATTAATGCAGAAACCGGCAGGGCGGGTGGCAAAGAAACCCACCGTTAAAATGCAATTTTGCTTGACATTTGAACGAGGATAGCATAAAATATGTGAGAGCCAGTCGCCGGTAGATCGCAGATGGGCGAGGAAGTGGCTAACGAGCCGTCGTAGTGATGGACGAATGGTGGGTTCAAGCTTTAAAAATCAACAACAAGGAGGGTATTGGTATGGATGTGATGACTGCTATAAGGACGCGTAGGAGCATCCGCAGTTACCAGGACAGGCCGATTGAGGAGGAGAAGCTCGATGCGGTTCTGGAGGCCGGCAGGCTCGCTCCATCGGCAAGTAATCGGCAGGAGTGGAGGTTTGTCGTTGTAAAGGATGAAGCTACCAGGCAGAGGTTGGCCCGTGCAGCCAACAATCAGAACTTTGTCGGGGAAGCACCTGTGATCATCGTCGCATGTGCGGTTGAGACCAGCCATGTGATGTCCTGTGGTCAGCTTTCCTATCCCATCGATCTGGCCATTGCGGTCGATCATATGACCCTCAAGGCTGTGGAAGAGGGCCTTGGGACATGCTGGATAGGTGCCTTCAAAGAGGGCGAAGTTAAGGAGATCCTGGGCATCCCGGATCAGGTGAGGGTGGTTGCCCTGTTGCCGATCGGCTATCCGGAGTACGTACCCTCCCCCACCCGTAGGAAAAGCCGGGACGAGGTATTCATGTTTGAACGATGGCGATAAATCCTGTATCTGGAGTGCACATCAGCTCCTTCTTAAGGGTTTTTACCATCGTATTAGTTGATGCTTATTCCGGGGAGCAGAGCCTATTGGAATCACGGATCCGGGTTTGGGAGTCCTAAAAACTTTGTGCAGAGTTGTAGGGAGAACCGAAATGACGGGTTTAGAGCGGATGATGACCGCCCTTAGGAGGGAAGAGCCTGACAGGGTACCGATATGGGAATTGATTATAGACCAGCCTGTGATCCAGGGGTTGTATGGGGACATCTCATATGAGGACTTCGTCGAAAAGGAGGAGCTGGACGGACTGACGATCTTTGAGGATCAGAGGCTGGAATGGATCGATGGGGAGACCTACAGGGACGAGTGGGGGATCATCTGGAGAGTCGAGCCCAACGGGATCGCTTATCCATCTGCTGGGCCGATAGCGGACGAGGGGGATCTGAAGGGGTATCAGCCTCCCGACCCTGATGCCGATTATCGTTTAGAGACGTTAGAGAAAACGGTGAAACGGTTCAAAGGGGAGAAATGCATTGTATTTTTAGGACATGAGACTTTCGAGTTCTCGCATTATCTCCTCGGGGGGATGGACAAGCTTTTCCTCAACTATATCCTAAATCCCCAATTCGTGCAGGAACTCTCGGAGATGATCTGGAGTTACAAAGGGCGGGTGCTGGAGCGTGCAGCGGAGCTCGGGGCTGATGTGTTGCTCACGGGGGATGACTACGCTACGGCGAAGGGGACGTTGATGTCGCCGGCTCATTTTAAGGCATTCGTTCTGCCTTATCTGACGAAGGCGGTGGAGGTGGCACACAGGCGTAGTCTGCCCTTCATCAAGCACACTGATGGGAACCTATGGAAGGTGATGGATCTGATCGTGGGCGCCGGGATTGATGCGCTGGATCCCATCGAGCCCCTGGCGGGGATGGACATCGGCCGAGTGAAGGATGGATATGGGGACCGGATCGCCTTGGCGGGGAACGTGGACTGCAGTTTGCTGCTGCCTCATGGGAGCGAGGATCAGGTGATGGAGGCTGTGAAGGAGACCCTGGCCAAAGCCTCCGTGGGGGGTGGGCACATCTTGGCCTCGAGCAACAGCATCCATCCAGGGGTGAAACCAGAGAACTACCGGGCTATGGTGGAAGCTGCAAAGACGTTCGGAGAGTATCCTCTGGATCCGGAAATGGTGGAGGCGTATAGGAGGAAGGACTATATGGCGGCGCTTCTGGGAAGGAGCCCCTCCCAAAATACGGTGGAATCAGGATAAGTGAAATGCCCAAGGGAAAAATTCTAATTGTCGATGACGAAGAAGATATTCTCACTTTACTGGCATATAATTTGCAAAAAGAAGGGTATAGAACAGTTGGTGTAAAAACGGGGGAAGCTGCCCTACAGCTTGTTGAAGAAGAAAACCCAGATTTGATCATTTTGGATCTAATGCTGCCCGAGATAGACGGCCTTGAAGTTTGTCGAATCCTCAAAAGCAATGAGAAGACCTCTGCGATTCCAATAATTATGCTCACTGCTAAGGGAGAGGAAGCCGACATTGTTGTGGGTTTAGAAATGGGGGCTGACGATTATGTCACCAAACCTTTCAGCCCCCGAGTCTTGTCGGCCAGAGTAAAAGCTCTATTGAGGCGGAAAACGACAGAGCCTATCCCCGAGGAGATCATCAAAGTGGAGGATTTGATTATAGACACTGGAAGGCATTTAGTTACTGTTAAAGGAAATCATATCTCTCTTACCTCTACTGAATTCAATTTGCTGCAGTTTTTAGCCCAACACCGCGGCAGGGTTTTTACTCGAAATCAGCTACTGGACAATATCTGGAAAGGTGAAGCTTTTGTGATCGATAGAACTGTAGATGTCCACATCAGAAGTTTACGTAAAAAACTTGGCGATGCAGCCGATTTAATTGAGACCGTCAGGGGAGTGGGGTATAGATTGAAGGGCTGAAAGATGAATCGTATTGTCTGGAAATTATTCCTTACCTATGTGATTGTAGTGGTCCTCTGCTTGGGGATTGTGGGAATTTATGTAGCTACCTCTCTGAAATCCTCTTTTGTGGATAGGCTCGCCGATAGTCTTACCCTCAATGCAAGACTCGTGGAGGATATTTTAAGGGAGGATTTCCACAGCGGGGCTCTCCAGCAATTGCGGTCTTCTGTTAAGGGTTTAGCAGGGAAAGTGGGGGCCAGAATTACGATAATCCGGACTGATGGGGTGGTTTTGGCTGACTCTGAGAAGGATGCTCATTTGATGGATAACCATTGGAATCGCCCCGAGGTGCAGGCAGCGCTGAGGGGGGAAACTGGTCGGAGTATTCGCTACAGTGGGACCCTTAAAAGGAAAATGATGTATTTGGCCGTTCCATTGGAGGAGGCTGGCAGCCCAATCGGAGTGGTAAGATTAGCGCTGCCATTGACGGAGGTGCAGACGAAGATAGCTCATATTTATCGGGCAATCGCTATGGGGGCTTTGCTGGCCTTTATGATCGCTCTAATCATAGGATTTCTTACCGCCGAGACCTTCGCTCGCCCTCTGCGACAGATGATGCTGACGGCACGGGATATTGCTCAGGGTAAATTTAGGGTAATTAAGGTAAGATCAAAAGATGAAATCGGTCAATTGGCTGGTGCTCTAAATCAGATGTCCGAAGAAATACAGGACAATATTCGAACGTTAGCCCAGGAGAAAAATGAACTGAGGGCAATTCTCTCCAGTATGGCAGAAGGGGTAATAGTGGTGGATAAGGACGAAAAGATTTTACTCATCAATTCCTCATGCGAAGAGATGCTTGGTTTATCGGCAGAAAAGGTGGCAGGAAAATTCCTTTGGGAGGTGGCAAGGAAAGAAGAGTTGATTTCCTTGGTGAAAAGGGTTTTGGCAAGAGGTGATGAAGAAGGCATCGAAATGGCACTTGACTTTCCTGAGACACGGGTTCTTTATGCTCAGGTAGCACCCATTCTATCGGAAGGGGGAAATTATCCGGGGGTTGTGGTAGTATTTCATGACATCACTAAACTTAAACAGCTTGAGAAGCAGCGCAGGGAATTTGTTGTCAATGTTTCTCATGAGTTAAAGACCCCGTTAACCTCGATAAAAGGTTTTGTAGAGACGTTAGTGGAGGGCGGTATTAGCGATCCTGAAAATTCGATGAAATTTTTGAAAATCATCCAGCAACATACCGAAAGATTGGACAACCTCGTCAATGACCTATTAGAGCTTTCGAGCATAGAATCAGGGGAGCTCCCGATGAATTTTGAGAAGATCAGACTCAAGGAGCTCATAGCCCATACTGTAGCATCTTTTTCAGATAGACTATCCCAGAAAAATCAACTTCTTAACATCGCTGTAACCCCGGAAGACCTTGATGGCTGGATCGATGAAGAAAAAATGCACTGGGCGTTATCCAATCTTCTGGATAACGCCCATAAGTACACCCCCTCCGGTGGACAGATTGAGATATCTGCCACGCAGGAACTTGACAGGGTCAAAATTGAGGTAAGCGACAACGGTGAAGGGATTCCCAAGGAGCATTTACCGCGCATCTTTGAACGGTTCTATCGGGTGGACAAAGCTCGCTCCCGCCAGCTCGGCGGCACAGGACTTGGGTTGGCAATCGTCAAGCATATCGTCCTTGCCCATGGTGGAGAGATCTCCGTTGAGAGCAAGGTAGGTGTCGGGACAACGTTTACCATTTACCTTCCAAGACCAGCAAATAAGTCTTCTCCGGTCCAAATCTTAAAGTCTTCCTCATAAGACCTTCACAATTGTGTGCCTAATACCTCTCTTTCCTGTGTTCTCCTCTGTAAAATCTTAATCCAACCTTAACACAACCTTCATAATATCTTTATATTTGCGTAGTATTTTTGGGACGCAAAAATAATATACGAGGAGGTAAGATGTTGAAATCGAGATCCCTGCTGATTTTGCTGTCGCTCGTGATTTACCTTTTTGTCAGCTCGACAGATATGATGGCCCGGAAAAGGCGGTCCGGGCAGTTGACCATTCAGGGTTCGACTACTGTGCTGCCTATTGCCCAAAGGTGTGCTGAGGAATTCATGAGGGAGCATCCTGAGGCAAATATTTCAGTCAGAGGTGGTGGCTCTGGAGTAGGCCTCGCCGCCCTGATCGACGGTACCATTGATATCGCCGACGCCTCCAGAGCAATTAAGACCAAGGAGCTAAAGAAGGCCAGAGCTAAGGGGGTCAACCCGGTGGGCCATGTGGTGGCCAAAGATGTCATCGCTGTTATCCTCCATCCTGAAAATCCGGTGAATGGCCTCACTAAGAGTCAACTTAAGGCCATTTATACTGGTGCGATCAACCGCTGGAATGAGGTGGGTGGTAGTTCCGATGTCATCGTGGTGGTATCCCGGGATGTGGCTTCGGGGACCTTTGAGGTGTTTAATAAGTTAGCTCTGGATAAGCAGAGGGTGCGTCCCGATGCTCTGATGCAAGCTTCGAACAAGGCGGTTGCCACCACTGTAGCTGCTGCCAAGGGCGCTATCGGGTATGTAGGACTGGGTTACCTGAGTGATAAGGTGAAGCCTATCGCCATTGATGGGGTAATGCCAAGTGTAGAAACAGCACAATCCGGCACCTACCCTCTGGCTAGACCTCTGTATATGTATACCGACGGCAAACCCACGGGGCTGGCAAAGAAATTTATCGATTTTGTCCTTGGTCCCAAGGGACAAAGGATAGTCAGGGAAGAAGGCTTTGTGCCGGTTAAGTAACCGATTAGAAAGGGTGATATTCCATGCACTGGCGTTGGAGAGAAGTCTTGATCAAGTATATACTTCTCTTTTTCGCTCTGGCCTCAATTTTCTTCCTTATGGGAATCGTAATTGTTCTGTTTAAGGAAGGATTGCCTGTTTTCAGGATCGTGCGGGTCAAAGATTTCATCTTCGGAAGAAGCTGGTATCCCACCTACGATCCTCCTGATTTCGGTATACTGCCCCTTATTCTAAGTTCCCTTTGGGTGACCTTTGGTGCCTTGATAATAGCTATCCCGCTGGGGGTTTCAGCCGCCACCTATATCTCTGAAGTGGCTCATCCCAGAGTAAAGGAGATTGCCAAACCGGTGGTGGAGCTGTTGGCCGGCATCCCTTCGGTGGTGTATGGCTTTTTCGGTATGGTCATCATAGCTCCTTGGCTGCAGAATGTGTTTGATCTCCCCACTGGTCTGACCTGTCTCACCGCTTCGGTCATTTTAGGCTTTATGGCCCTACCCACAGTGGTGAGCATTTCGGAAGATGCCATCTCGGCTGTGCCCTTCAGCTATAAAGAAGCCTCCTATGCATTAGGAGCCACAAAGTGGGAAACCATTAGCAAGGTCACGGTGCCAGCCGCTATCTCTGGTATAACCACAGCCATCATCCTTGGCATTGGCAGGGCTATTGGCGAGACTATGACGGTGCTGATGGTAGCCGGAGGCGCTGCAGTTATCCCTCGTTCCTTCCTGCAACCAGTACGTCCTATGACCGCTACCATCGCCGCCGAAATGGGCGAAGCCCCGGTGGGCAGTGACCACTACCATGCCCTCTTTGGTATTGCTATTGTGCTGTTCATCATTACCCTGGGGTTCAATCTGTTAGCCGATCATTTGGCCACCACCTTTCGCCGAAAAATGGGAGGTTAGCTACTGAAAAGTGAAACGTAAGACGTTCACCCCGTGTAATAAAGCTTCGCTATTACACGGGGTGAAATCACCCATCACGATCTCAGTGCCCTTCGGTGTTGAAATCATAACTGCAAAGCTGGTACCATGAACCGGAAACAAGCCGAGCAACTGGTCTGTTTTTTGCTACTCAGATTGTCGGTTATGATAATCTTATCAGGACTGCTCCTTGTTCTTTTCTTTATAACGGTGAGGGGGATGAGAGTGTTATCTTGGGAGTTTCTTACCCAGATGCCCCGAGAAGGGATGACCAGAGGAGGTATCCTGCCAGCAATTGTTGGCACCTTTTGTCTGACTATGGGGGCAATTATCTTTGCACTCCCTTTGGGAATCTTTGCGGCAATCTATTTGACTGAATATGCAGTACAAGGACGTTTAGTAAGGTTTATCAGACTGGGTATAAATAACCTGGCTGGGGTGCCTTCGGTAGTATTTGGGTTATTTGGTCTGGCAGTCTTCGTCAAATTTCTCGGTTTTGGGGTGTCTATCCTCTCGGGGGCGCTTACTCTGGGAATTGTAATTCTCCCCACAATCATTCGGGCCTCGGAGGAGGCCCTGTTGGTAGTACCGCAATCCTTCCGCGAAGCTTCCCTTGCTCTGGGGGCTACCAAGTGGCAGACCATCCGCAGGATCGTTCTGCCTAATGCCATCTCCGGAATCTTGACGGGTTCAATTTTGGGGATTGGTAGAGCGGCGGGAGAAACCGCTCCTATTCTTTTTACCGCCGCTACTTTTTACATCATTCGACTGCCAAGGTCAGTTTTTGATGAGGTCCAGGCTTTACCTTACCACATCTACGCCTTAATGACTGAAGGCACCCATCCCGAAAGCCAGGCACCCATCGCCTACGGAACAGCCCTGGTGTTGCTGTTCCTGGTGCTGAGCATAGATTCGGTGG
>DTYK01000054.1 GCA_012961925.1 Candidatus Latescibacterota bacterium | reverse complement strand
GGTGTGTTCGCCAGCGTGGCTGAGGAAATATATCTATCCCTATTACGAGGAGTTCTTCAGTATGCTGCACGACGGCGGGAAGCGCGTAGTGAAGAAACCCTTACTACATGCCTACAAACCTTATTATTCCTTCAACACGGCTTCAGGTCCTCTAATATCCCTGCCCGGTCCGCATAGTCCGGGAAGGGCAGCCAAAAGCGGTATTCCTCGGTGGCCGGGTGTCCCGGGTTGTGAACCGGGTCACGTGCGATCAAGGCCTGTTTGAAGTTAAGGTAAGCGA
Organism: Candidatus Latescibacterota bacterium; assembly: GCA_012961925.1. GTDB lineage: Bacteria > Latescibacterota > MVCY01 > MVCY01 > DTYK01 > DTYK01. The sequence continues at coordinate 4,152 of DTYK01000054.1, read as the reverse complement.
GTTCTAAATAAGATTTATCCTTCGTCTTCTCAGCCAGATAGGCTAATGGCTCTGTGATGAAGTCGGATTCGCCCGGAGCCAGGTAGTTGCGCCTGAGGCTGCTGAGCTTGAGGGCGAAGCCCTCAGGGGTCAAGATGTTCCTCCGGACGAAGTGGTCAGCCCTGGCGAGCGCCACCTCCAGCGCCCTATGGACCCGGAAGGGCCTGTAGTGGTCGGCCGTGCCCAAGAGGAATCTCTCGGTCTTCCCGGAAAGCCTCAAGGGCAGGTGAAGGGAAAGCTCGGAGATCTCGAGTTTCTCGACCGGCTCCTTGTTCACAAAAGTATGATAAAGCCTTATGAAGGGCTTCCCGGCATAGGCGTAGATCCGGAATATGTAATCTAATAGTTTCGACCCGTCCTCTGCCACGTACTTCCCCTCGCACCTGACTACCGCTCGAAGCGGCCCGTGCTCCTCCACGAAGACCTTCGAGTCAGGGTCGGAAGCCACGTAGCGCCTGTCCTCAACCTCCAGGTCGAGCATCGGCACTTCGTCCTGTAGCATGTCGGCCCCGTTGAAGCGAAAGGTTCGAAATGGGTGCCTTCCTCCACTCGTCACCTCAAAGCTTAATGGACCTGCGTCAACGAAGATCGAGCCTTCCCTGTCTTCAACCCGGAGGGGATGAGGAGGTTCCGCCTCTCGGTTTATCCCCTCTCCGAAGCGGAGGTTCAGGAGCTTCCTCTCCGTGGGTTCCAGGTCCACCTGGAAGTCCAGCAGTGTCCATTTTACGCTGCCGTCTGGCCATGAAGCTGTCCTGGCAACCTGCAGTGGGATTCCTTCGCCGGACCCGGACTCCAGCCGGAGTCCATTCACATCCCTAAGCAGACCTTCGGGGAAGGGCACGCCACAGGTCAGGGGACATCTCTTCCTCGGGATACCCGAGGGTTGTTGTACAGAAATCTCGATGGTCTGTCCAGCCATTGGGTGGTTCCTTTCTTCTTTAAAGGGCTAAAGTCCTCACTACAAACTGATCTCCCATTTCGGACCTCTCAGCTCGACCTGCTGACCTGTCCTGGCGGATTCATACGCGGCCAGGATCACCCTCACGTCCTTAGCTCCCTGTACGATCCCGGGCCACGGGTCCCTATCCTCCCTTATGGCCGAAAGCATCTCCTCGTATAAGGGCTGATAGACCCCTCCCGGAAGGGAGGGCGAAAGTTTCGGACGTTCCACATTTCCCTTCTTGTCTGATATCCACAGTCTTCCCGCCACATCCCCTAAGATGCCATTTTCAAAGGTGAAATGCATCCCCTTATTTAATTCTTCGGGAGCCTCAAGATAACCGCATTCCTCCAGGACGACCGCCGTCCCATCGGGATAGCCTATGAATATCATCCCGTTTCCCTCTACCTCGCAGCCCTGGCGAAAAAAGCCAACTGAGGCCTTCACAACCATTTCCTCTTCTGGGACCACCGATCTGACCACGGCCATGCGGTGCACTCCGAGATTGAAGAGCATCCCTCCCCCTGCCTTCTGCTTCTCCAAGAACCAGGAGGGCCTGTCCTTTGCGAAATAGAACCTGTAATTGATCATGCTTCCCATTATGAACTTTCCCATGCGGCCGGATGAGATGATCTCTCGGGCCTTGATGACCCCGGGGAGATGATAAGCGATGTCGGCCACCATCACCTTCCGGCCGGCCTTCTGCGCTGCGGCTGTTATGGCACGGCATTGGTCAAGGTCCATTGCCGCTGGTTTCTCCAGCATTACATGACATCCCTTTTCGATGGCAGCCATGGCGGCTTCGAAGTGGAGGTAATGGGGAAGGGCGACGACCGCTATGTCGAGACCATCTTCCAACATATCCTCCCAGCTCTGGTACGGCTTACATCTATACTGCCTTGCGAATTCCCGGCATTTATCCATATTCCTCCTGGCCGCTCCTACAAGCTTTAACCCTGGAATATGCCTTATAGCCTCGGCGTGAGTCGAGGCGATCGCTCCGGCACCTATGATGCCAACCCTTAAAATTTGTTCCAAATTTACCCTCCTGTACAATGAATGAATGTTCTTCAAAGGGCTAAAACCTCTCACAGACCTCCACGATAGTTTTGAACACCCGGACGGTCTGCTTCAGATTGTCCTCTAAGCTTTCTCTGGTGTGGAGTTTGTAGAAATGGGAGATCGTGTCAAAATGCTCGATCAATTGATAGGGGAAACATCTACTGAATCGCTCATCACCCACTTCCACAATCATCGGTGGACCGGTGCTGATATCCAACAATCTCTTGGCAACCTCCTCAGCCATTGTTTTACGGCCTTCGGAGCGATGCAATTCAGTACTGAACAAATAGGGCCGAAAGGACGGGCGATCGACTTGATAGTAGCTGTGGTATTCCAGACAGGCAAGGGGAAGATGCCTTTCCATCCAATTCCACAGACTCATGGCTTCGGCGCTCCCGGTGCCCCCATGAGCAATCTGCTCAAACTCAAAGAGGGGATTCTCGCCCAGAGCGTTCACCATCACCGTTCCCAGGGCCTCACCATCGGGATTGGTCTGGGGGATCACATCCACCAGCCACCTTTTTTCACTTCCACGGCAAAGGGATCATCTCCCAAAAGGAGCTCGATCACATAGCGACAGGCCCACGCTCCTATCTCAGAGCCCTGGGGAGAAGCCGTCACCAATATGCGTTTCTTATCTCCGGATGCGCCTGAATCGGAAATCGTCAGCACCGGAATCGGACGCCCCTGAGCGGTCTGTCCGATGCGGCCCAGGGTGCATAAGTCAGAATGCTTCTCAGCAATATCGGTCAACCACTTCACCATCTCCGAAGGGGGATACCAGAAGCTGTTCGACAGGTAGACTGTTTCCTTGGCATCCACTTGCACCATTGCCCTGAAAGCCCAATCATCCTCCGTAGGCAGTACCTCCGCAGGTACTCGATCCCAGATGTCTCCCCTCTTCGCCCATACGTAGGCCTCGTTATGACCAGAATGGTTGATGGCCTGAACATCGAATTTCAGAGCTCTGGCCCTGTTTGACCTGTTCCTGACCTTCACACAGAAATACCACGACATCATGTTATACGGATCTCCGGTGCCCCAGTCTCTGCGGGCATCCACCGCAAAATGATCCGGACCGATCCGTCGGATATGCTCCCCGTTTCCACACTCGAACTCGCTGGTGATTTGTGTCTCTTTGTCAATATACTGTCTTCCGCTAACCACATTCTCCATAACTATTTCCTTCCCGTCCATCCATGGCACTGTCAAATTCTCGCTGCAAAGAACACTCACCCCATCGCCACCGTACTGGATTCCATAGATGTCAGCGGAAGTATCCCTTCAGCCGGGCAAAATAACGCTCTATCGCAACCCCTGCTCTGAGGAGCCTCTTCCACTGCCCAATAAGAAGGTGGCCAGATACTTCTTCCCCTTCCGCCTTAAGTTGTAGTCAATGGCAAAGGAGGCTTTGAGGAGCTCCCGGATGAAACCGAAGATATCCCTGGAAAAGTAAGCCGCATCTGCCCAGACCAGGCGGATGGGGAGGCGATAGCTCATCACCACGGCCAACATCAGGGGGAGGGCCCAGGGGCAATCGGCGGCGTTGGCAGGGGTAAGGAAGAAAAACAGGGGAAGGTCCGACCCCTGGCACACCAGGAAAGTCAGCAACACCGAGGCATCGGTGTATTCAGGGGGTGGCCTCGAGGGCTTCGGGGAAGCTGAGGCCAGATCCTCCAGCTCAATCGCAAGGTCCACTGAGCAATGGCATAGGCGTTGATGAGCTTAAGGAACTTGAGGGGCGTAATTCAAATCCGTTCCTTGGGCTTTTCCATCAAGCTCAGGTCCGTCTCAGGGATGGGGAAGAACCGAGCAGCCCATTGGGAAAGTATGGGCAACATAGCGCACCTCCTGGGTAAGAACAAAGTTATCACTTGGGAGCCTCGCCCAAATATATCCCAAAAACCCAAAGAAGTCAAGCCCGATATTCCCAATTATTTGGAAATTATGAAAGGCTCTCTATACTGATTACAACTCGGGGCTGCCAAGTAGCAGCGTCTATGCTCCGGATCCCCAGGGGAGCCTCTGGATTGGGACAGGCGGAGGCTTAGCTAAGTTTGACGGTAACCACCTTGACGGTGTATACCACCCAGAACTCCGGGCTGCTGGAT
>DTYK01000053.1 GCA_012961925.1 Candidatus Latescibacterota bacterium | reverse complement strand
GTTCGACTAATAACAGCAAAGATATGGGACTTCACCCCGGATTTTTTCCGAAAAACCCCGGGGGAGACCATCGAGGAAGCTATTGTCACGGATTCAGGTCATCTTTATCGTAATAATGGAGATGGTACCTTCACCGATGTGACCCGTGAAGCCGGTGTTGGGGATACTTCATTCGGCATGGGGGCCTCGGCAGCCGACTATGATAATGATGGTTTCATAGACATCTATGTTACCAACTTTGGGCCCAATATCCTCTATCGTAATAATGGCGACGGTACCTTCACCGATGTGACGGAAGCCGCTGGGGTGGGGGACGACGGTTTAGGGGTGAGCAGCGCCTTCTTCGATTACAACAACGATGGATATCTAGACCTTTATGTAGCCAACTACGTTGACTCCCCTGTAAAGAAGAACAAATGGTGTGGCAGAGGTTCAATCGGACTTTATTGCAGTCCGGACGAGTTTGACGGACGATCGGATGTACTTTACAGGAACAACGGTGACGGAACGTTCACCGACATAACGAAGAAGGCAGGTCTCTACACCACAGCGGGGAGAGGGCTTGGTGTGGTCTGTGGGGACTATGACAATGACGGAGATATTGACATATATGTGGCCAACGACAGGACGCCAAATTTCCTGTACAGAAACAATGGTGATGGAACCTTTACGGATGTTGCACTCTTCAGCGGAGTGGCCTTCAACGAGGACGGTATGGCAGAGGCAGGGATGGGTGTTGATTTTGGGGACTACGATAATGATGGAGACCTGGACATAATCGTTATAAACTTCCTGCACGAAAGCAATACCCTTTACCGCAACCAGGGAGGTAGTTTCTTCACGGACGTGACCTTTCAAGTTGGTTTGGGCAAGGAAAGCTTTCCATATACAGCGTTTGGTACGAACTTCTTTGATTATGATAATGACGGGGACCAGGATATCTTCTGCGCTAATGGCCACGTGGACCCTAATATCTCCTTAATTGATCGAAGCTCAAGTTACCCACAAATGAACCAACTCTTCAGGAATAATGGTGATGGTACTTTCACAGAGGTCTCTTTGGATTCGGGTGACTACTTTCTTGTCAAGGAGGTGAGCCGGGGGGCTGCCTTTGGGGACTATGACAACGACGGGGATGTGGACATATACGTTGTCAATTCCAATCAGAGGGCGACCTTGCTCCGCAATGAGGGAGGAAACCAGAATAACTGGTTAATGATCAAAATGGTTGGCAGGAAGAGTAACAGGGACGGGATCGGTGCCAGGATAAAGGTGTGGTCGGGTTCTACCTTCCAGATGGATGAGGTGAAGAGCGGGTCCAGCTATGCGTCGCAGAACGACCTCAGGATGCATTTCGGGCTTGGCAAAAGGGATAAAGCAGAGCTGATAGAGATAAGGTGGCCCAGCGGCACCCTTCAACGGCTGAAGGATGTACCGGCCAACCAGATACTCACAGTTGTAGAACCTGATTAAACCCCAACTTTAAGGATTTGGAAATGCGAATCCTTTATGGTTATATTTTGAAAGAGCATATCGGCCCTTTCCTCTTCGGTTTCTTCGTCATAACCTTCATCTTCATCATCGACCTGATCCTCCAGGTGATGGATCTGTTACTCCGAAAGGGTATCGGGATTATAACCACCCTTGAACTCTTCTCCTACAACCTTGCCTGGATGATCGCTCTCTCCGTGCCCATGGCCATCCTGGTTGCATGCCTGATGGCCTTCGGCAGACTTTCTGCCGATAACGAGATCGCTGCCATAAAGGCCAGCGGGGTCAGCCTTTACAGATTGATCTTACCGGTGCTTCTGGTCTCAACATTGATAGCCATTCTTCTGGTCATCTTTAATAACCGCATCCTGCCTGAGTCCAACCACAGGGCGAGGATCTTGATGTCGGCCATATATCGTAAAAAGCCCACCCTCTCATTAAAGGATAAAGAAGGGGTCTTCATAAATGAACTGCCGGGCTATAGCATCCTCATCGATAAGGTCGATGAGTACCACTCGAAGATTTACGGTATAACGATCTACAAACGTGAGGGTAAGGGATATCCCGTAGCCATCCGGGCGAAGAGGGGCGAGGTTAGTTTTTCCAACCAAGAGGATCGGCTCACACTGATCCTTTATGACGGGGAGGTTCACCAGATAGACAGAGAGCGTCCGGACACCTACATCCGTACGAAATTTCAGAAGCACGTGATAAACATCTTCGGGGTGGGAGAAAGGCTCTATGTGGCGGACTCTAAGTATAGGGGCGATAGGGAGATGAGTTCGAAGATGATGTTAGAGCAAGTGGCCCAGTACCGCCGCCAGATCAAGATACATGAAGAAAAGACGAAAAAGCTAAGGGACCTCCAGGATCGCAGGAAGGCCCAGCGAATCCAGGCCCATCTTAATGAGATCGAGATCTTGAAACGCAAGATCAGCAAGTATCTCGTCGAAGTCCATAAGAAGTACTCTATTCCAGTCGCATGCATTGTATTTGTCCTTGTCGGGGCCCCTTTAGGCATTATGGGCAGGCGCGGTGGAATAGTGGTCGGTTTCGGAATGAGTATCGGCTTCTTCATCCTCTACTGGGCATTCCTGATCGGCGGAGAAGAACTTGCCGACAGATTGATCATCCCCCCCGCCCTGGCCATGTGGGCACCAAATGTGATCATAGGCGCTGGTGGCATCTATCTGATCGTGCACACCGTCCGCGAGCTCACCTTCATCCACTGGGAACGAATCAAGGGATTCTTTCACCGGAGAGAGGCATGATGCGGCTTCTGGAACGTTACATAACACGGCAATTCTGTGAATGGCTGATAGTGAGCCTGGCCGCCTTCGTCGCAATCTTCATCGTCGTCGATCTTGTGGAAAACCTGGACAGCTTCATCGACCGGAAACTTTCCCTTTTGGACGTGATCCGCTACTATATCCTCTATCTGCCCTACATCCTCGTCCTGATGCTCCCTGTGGCGATGCTACTCTCAACCCTTTTCTCTGTCGGCGGCCTAGCAAGAAACAACGAATTAGCAGCGATGAAGGCTTCAGGGGTCAGTCTCTATCGGATTTTCTACCCTCTTTTCCACTTTGCCTTCGTCATGTGCATATTCTCATTCCTGTTAGGAGAAATGTTGGCCCCGATCACCAATCGGGTCAGGACGCAGATCAGAACGGGCGGATCGCAAAGTCGTGCTATGACCGATAGAACTAACCTCTTTTTGCAGGATGTCGGCGGACAGATTATCTTTATAAGATACTATAATGCTGAGCAGAAGCGGGCCTCACGTGTCTCCATACAGAAATATAACGGGGCCTCCCTTGTGAAAAGGATCGATGCAAGTAGGATGTACTGGAAGGATGGCGGGTGGGAGCTTCAACATGGAAAGGTAAGGGAGTTTGAGGGCGAGCAACAGGTGGAGACATCTTTTGATCTGATCCGTCTGACGGGCCTTACCTTCACTCCTGCCGATTTAACTCGGGGAAAGAGGAAACCTGAGGAGATGGGATATTTCCAGCTCCGCCAATATATACAGCGAGCCAGACAGATAGGCATAGATCCTCGGAAATGGATAGTCGACCTTCATCTGAAGATCTCTTTTCCCTTTGCTAACTTTGTTGTCGTACTCTTCGGTACCTCACTTGCATCGACTATAGGGAGAAGAGGGAGGGTGATGGGCTTTGGATTGAGCCTCCTGGTCTGCTTTCTTTACTATGGATTCATAAAAGTAGGCCAGGTGCTTGGGTGGAACGGGATGCTTCCCCCTCTCATCGCTGCATGGATCGGGAATGGAACCTTCGGCACTATCGGAGGCCTGTTCCTGATGAAGGTCCAAAAGTGATCGTTTTATCTGTAAAGGGCCTTCACCTTAGCCCAGGTTGCGGATTTGGCCGCTGTGGGCATAACTGCATCCTCCTGGACAATAACAAGCGTCGAGAGATGGGAAATCTCGCCTGTAAGACCGGTTATCAGGCCACCTTCGGTCGTGGCCGTCACCCTGATGCCCTCCAGGGTGAACTGACCCTCCTCCGCAAAGGCAAGGGTTAACCCCTCTCTGGTGAGGCCCAAGGGGGTTAAGAACCTCTCTTCAAATTGCTCGCTGATATCGAAATAGAGGATCAGTCCGTCCGAGCGATCAAAGTAGAAGTGCTCCCCCTCCGGATTAAGCAAAGTTAACCCTTCGACGCTGTTGTCGGGCACGATTCCATCATAGACATCAAACTGGAGGGTTATGGCTACCGGCCGACCGAAAATTTCTGTGACGCCAGGCTGGATCGTGATCCAGATAGTGACATCCTGGTGGGTTGCACCGGTGCTGACAGTTATGCTTGAAGCACCAAGAGCCTCCCAGTAATCGCTGGCAATGGCCTGATACGGCAAGGGAATATCAATTGCCTGCCACTGGAAAGTTTCACCCTCGGTCATCGTGTAGTTGTCCAGAGGGATCTCGGGCAGCCCCTCAATCTCTATGCTCCAGACGAACTTCACATCGTATGCATGTACGCTCCCGCCCACAGGTATCAGAACGACTAAGAGCATAAGACAGAAGCTCAGATACTTTTTCATCCAACCTTCCCCCCTTCAATGGTTCGGAAATAGGTGCGATGTGCCTATCCGGAGTCGAACACCTCCATCTATTTCTGGGCACAGGTTTGCAGATTCAAAAGACCCTCCTTACACCTGCATATAACCTACTCATCGTACAGCACCACTCCGTTATCTTAATCGCCCTCAGGTCCCTGATTGCCACGATCTGAGGTACTCCTCCTGTTTGGACGTCAGTTCATCGATCGTCACCCCCATAGCTTCCAGTTGCAACCTGGCCACTGTTCGGTCTATCTCTTCAGGCAGACAATATACCCTGGGCTCCAGCCTATCTCGATTCATGATCCCGTATTCCACACCAAGGGCCTGATCACAAAAGGAGAGGGCCATGACAGTTGAAGGATGTCCTTCGGCACAGGCAAGGTTGACAAGTCGCCCTCTGGCGCACAGATAGACCTTCTTGCCGTCAACCATATACTCATCGAGCAACGGCCTTATCTCCCTTCTGTCCGAGGATATCTCCTCAAGTCCGGTCACATCGACCTCGTGGTCGAAGTGGCCTGCATTGACAAGTATAACCCCATCTTTCATCAGACGAATGTGCTTGACAGAGATGGCATGCAGGTTGCCTGTCACGGTGACAAAGATATCGCCCTCCCTGACAGCCTCATCCATCCTCATCACACGAAACCCATCCATCTTCGCCTGGAGAGCCTTAAAGGGGTCCACCTCTGTGACGATCACATTGGCACCTAACCCCTTTGCCCTCATCGCCACGCCTTTACCACAGTTGCCGTATCCTGCCACAACAAATGTTTTGCCACTGATCAGGATATTAGAGCATCTGATTATGCCATCCAGTGTAGACTGGCCTGTTCCGTAATAGTTATCCATCAGATGTTTGGTCTGACAGTCGTTGACAGCAATTATGGGATACTTGAGCGCCCCCTGTTCCTCCATCGCTCTCAGACGTATGACCCCTGTGGTCGTCTCCTCACAGCCACAGATTACATCCGGAAGCAGGTCGGGATGTTTGGTGTGGATGCGCGTGACAAGATCCATACCGTCATCTATGGTGACGTGCGGTCTGAAGCTGATCACCCTGTCCAGATAACGATAGTAGTCTTCGATCGTCTCCCCTTTATAGGCGAAGACGTTAACACCTCTGAGGGCAAGGGCTGCGGCCACGTCATCCTGGGTGGAGAGCGGATTACAGCTTGTGATAGCCACCTCGGCCCCCCCGGCCATGAGGGTACTCACGAGAACAGCGGTCTCTTTGGTGACATGCAGGGCCATCCCGATCCTGTAACCTGAAAGTGGTTTCTCTTTTTCGAACCTCTCCCGGACCTTGAGGAGAGCCCCCATCTGTTTCTCCGCCCAACCGATATTCCTCTCCCCCTGCTCGGCAAGGGCAATGTCTTTCACCTCATATGGCATATCGATATCGCTCCTCTCAATATAATCGGTTTATCCTCTCGCTTCCCGTTTAAGGACCTCGACTTTGTCGATCTTCTCCCAGGTGAACTCCTCCCTCTCCCTTCCAAAGTGGCCGTAAACCGCTGTCTTTCTGTAAATCGGCCGCCTCAAATCCAATGACTGGATCATCCCCTTTGGCGTCAGCGGGAAATGGTTCCTCACAAGCAGTGCAAGCCTTTCTTCATCAAGTTTCCCTGTGCCAAACGTATCGACTGTAACAGAGATAGGTTCGGCTACTCCAATAGCATAGGCCAACTGCACCTGGCACTTATCGGCCAACCCCGCTGCAACGATGTTCTTGGCTACATACCTGGCCATATAAGACCCGCTACGATCGACCTTTGTAGGGTCTTTTCCCGAGAAACATCCCCCCCCATGGTTCCCTACTCCTCCGTAGGTGTCCACAATTATCTTCCTGCCGGTCATTCCAGAGTCACCCTGAGGCCCACCGATGACAAACCTTCCGGTGGGATTGATATGATAAACCGTCTTGTCGTCAAGGTATTCCTCCGGTATAACCTCTTTGATCACATATTCTATTATATCGGAGTGTATACGGCTATGTGTCACGTCCGGGTCATGCTGGGCTGAAATCACGACGGCGTCAACACGGATGGGCTTGTCACCATCGTATTCTATGGTTACCTGAGACTTACCATCCGGACGCAGGTATTTCAGGATCTTCTCCTTTCTCACCTCTGCCAGCCTTTGAACCAGCCTGTGGGCGAGTATTATCGGCAGAGGCATCAACTCTTCGGTCTCCCTGCAGGCATAGCCGTACATTATCCCCTGGTCCCCCGCGCCCATCTCCGGGTGTAATCCCTCACCTTCCGAAATCCCCTTGGAGATGTCAGGCGACTGCTCATTAATGCTGGTCAGGACAGCACAATTACGGTAGTCAAATCCGAGTACAGCCTCGGTGTATCCGATCTCCTTTATCGTCTGCCTCACTATCTGCGGAATGTCGACATAGCAGCTTGTCGTGATCTCCCCGACGACTACAGCCATTCCTGTTGTTACCATCGTCTCGCAGGCCACTCTGCCAAACGGATCTTGAGCGAGAATGGCATCAAGGATGGCATCGGATATCTGATCTGCTATCTTATCAGGATGGCCTTCAGTAACAGATTCTGAAGTTAAAAAGCCCTTCTTCGACATATCTCCTCCTTATCTTATTGAGCCCAACCCCACCTCCGATGAATCCCCGACGTTGAGGCGGGCTGGCACCCCTTTCACATGAGCATTGTCTCCGATTATGGAACCCTCCAGCAGGCATTGGTCAACTTTTGCATTCTGCCCTACTATCGAGTCTCGCACAATCGACCCCACAACCTGTGCCCCATCAGCCAGGGAGACGTACGGACCTATAATTGAATTGACAACCTCAACTGAATCAGAAACATAGACAGGGGGAACCAGAATAGATCCTGTCCTCCTCCCGGCCCTTCCAAGGTTTTCAAGCAGATGCCGGTTAGTCCTCAGAAGTGCTTCAGGCCTGCCACAATCAAACCAGTTCTTCACGACAAAGGGTTTGAGGATCGCCCCTTTATCGACCATGAGCTGGAAGGCATCTGTCAGCTGGTATTCGCCTCTGGTGGTGATACCCCGCCTCATCAACTCCTCGAGACAGTCGAAGAGAAGGGCGGTATTATTTATATAGTTAAACCCCACAATCGCAAGGTTGGAGATAGGGTCCTCGGGTTTTTCCACCAGTTCAACCACCCTATCTCCTTCGAGCCTCACAACACCAAATCTCTCCGGCTGCTCCACCTCCTTGACCCCGATACGGCCATCGGCACTCGGCTCGATCCCATCGGAGAGATCACCCTGGAAGATAGTGTCTCCATAAACGATCAGGGCTGACTCTCCACCGAAAAACTCTTTGGCGAGCAAGACAGCGTGACCCAACCCCTTCCTGTCCTTCTGTTCAACGTATCGGGCAATGAGGGAAGGATAACTCTCCTTAACATAATCAATGACCCTTTGCCCTAAATGGCCGATTATGAGGATGATCTCGGCCACGCCTAAAGGGAGCACCGCATCCAGGATATGCCCGATAATCGGTTTGCCGGCTACATATATCAGTGCCTTTGGAGTTGTATGCGTATGGGGCCTGAGACGGGTCCCCTCTCCAGCAACCGGTATGATCGCCTTCACCTTTTCCGTCCCGTATCTTCGAATAGCTTGTGAATAGTGGGTTTCGCTTCGCTCCAGGAGTTAAGTACAGCTACCCAACGAATGGAACAAAATTCGTCTGCTCCCAGTGCTCAGGTTTTCTTCCTCTCCTCCCTCTCATACGCTGGCAGTTCGCAAAACTTCTGGTCAAGAACCCCCTTCAGATGGTCCTTTATCTCCTCCGCAGTTCTCATCCCCATGATCTTTTCGGCAACCACCTTCGCCTCCTCAATGGTGACGGAACGGATTATATTTTTAATCCTCGGCAGGAGAATAGGGCTCATGCTGAACTCATCGAGACCAAATCCCAACAGAGGTATGGCGGCCAGGGGATCGCCGGACATCTCCCCACACATCCCCACCCAGATGCCCTTGCTGTGTCCTGCATCAATTATGTACTTGACAAGCCTGAGAACCCCGGGATGAAAGGGTTCAAACAGATAAGCGATCTTCTCATTGCCCCTGTCCACTGCTATAGAGTACTGGATCAGATCATTCGTTCCTATGCTGAAAAAATCCACCTCCTCGGCCAGTTGTTCGGCCACCATTGCAGCAGAAGGGACTTCGATCATTGCGCCCACCTTTATGCCCTCATCAAAGGGCACCTCCTCCATTCGCAGGTCCTCTTTCACCTCTTCAAGCACCCTTTTGGCCTGGATTAACTCCTCGACCCCCGATATCATAGGGAACATTATTTGGACATTTTTCAGAAGACTTGCCCTCAGGATGGCTCTCAACTGGACCTTAAAGACATCCTTTAACATCAGACTGACCCTGATGGCCCGCCATCCAAGGAATGGATTAGCCTCAGGTG
>DTYK01000052.1 GCA_012961925.1 Candidatus Latescibacterota bacterium | reverse complement strand
TCCGATCTTCATATTTTTTCTTTGGGTGGGAGTTAATGCTTTAGCATTTCATTTCGGGGGAGATGGGTCGCTGAGCCTTATCAGCAATGATCGTATTGCACGACAGCTTAAAATTAGCATTTCATCCCGGGGGAGATGGGCCGCTGAGCTTGTAGATCAGGGGATGAAAGCCTGAAGACTTACTCCGGCTCAGCCCTCCCCGAACACATCGGCGGAGAAGGCCCATATTTCGGTATCCTCTTCTTTCCAGGCATCCCGGGGCAGGCCGGCCTTAATGCATGTGTGCTGAAGGAACGTGGTTCGATCCCATCCGTATTCTGTGGCCACTTGCGGCAGGAGCAGCCCCTGATTATATCCCTTCCTGATCACTATCCCATCGCGCCCTACTTTTATCTCATCCGCATCTTTCACCTTCTTCAGCGGGGTGAGGACCGATATCTCGATGTTGATATCCTCGAGCTCGCTCTCTTGCACCGGAGGAAACCTGGGATCGCGGAGTGCCGCAGCCTCCGCCATCTCCCTGACCGTCTGCCACAGCGGCTTGAGGGCTTCGATGCACCCGATACAGCCTCTCAGGGCCCCCCGCTTGTTGATCGTCACAAAGGCTCCCCTTTTCTCCATCAAGGTGCTGGATCTTATCTCAAATTCAGGGGCCTTTTGGCCCTTAACCCTGCATTCGATGGTGGTCCTGGCGATCTTCAATAGCTCTTCTTTGTCCGCATCGCTCAGCCCCATATCGATCCCGACCTTTCTTTCCCCGGTCCCTTCGTCTGTGGACTTATAGATCAAGGCCGCCAGATAGCCCACCACACTCCCCCGGTCGCCAGTTACGTCCCCTGAATTTGCATAGAGTGCCACAGTGCTGCGATCTGCTCCCAGATGCCTGGCAGCTATCATTGCTGTGACAATAGGTCCCCCTCCGCACGCCTCACAGATCCCCCTCTCAAGGTCGCCCGACAGACCCCGGTAATCGAATGCCTCGATATGTCTGAGCACGATCCTATCGAGTCTCACCGCCTCGTCATAGGGGTGGAAATGGGACAGGTCGGAACTGGCCACGATAAGCGCCTTTTGCCCAGACAACACCTTCGCAAGTGTCTCTCCCAGGGCCTCACAGGTCGCATAACTCTGATCGCCCATGACAATGGGGATGATCTTGAAGCCCTTGAGAGTCTTCTGGAGAAAAGGGATCTGGACCTCCAGGGAATGTTCCTGTCTCATCCCGGTCTTCGTCCAGTGCCCATGGCTGGACAGGGTGATCTTCGGGCTCTGAGCAGCGATACGGGCTGCAAGCTCCTTGTCCACGTATACTGTCCCGAGCGGTGTCTGATAGGCATCCCCGTCGTAGACTGAGGCACCTCTGAAGAACTCCACATGGCTTGGAGCGATTATCACGACCACCTTGTAATCCTTGCCTATAAGCTGTTTATAAGCTGCTGCTGCCACGTGTCCGGAATAAGGATATCCAGCGTGCGGACAGATCAGAGCGATTAATTCACCCTTAATGCTGGCGACTCTGGCCCCTTCGAGATAATCTTCGACCTTACCGGAGAGAACCTGAGGATCTGCCGGATAGAAAGTCCCGGCATTGGCCATTTGTCTGATGACTTCCGAGCCCATCTTCCTCGCCTCCTTCTTCGGGCCTTTCTCACAGGTTTCGACGGCTACCAACAGCAAAACCACCAGAAGTACAAGCCATATTCTGGAGATCACACCTTTCATCACGTCCTCTGCAATTACATTGTTTTCGCCATTATCTCGCCGACCTATACACGCTACTATCGTCCCCACTACCTGCTGGTCTGTTTGCGAGCACAACGTTTCGCCATTATCTCGCCGACCGTGAAATGGGAGCCGGTGACGCAGACCAGATCGCCCGGTCTGGCAATAGATCTTGCCAGCTCGTAGGCTTCCACCGGTGACGGTTCAATCAAGTACTCGACCCCCTCCTTTGCGATGCATCGGCCAAGTATCTCGGCCTCCAGCGCCCTCTCCATATCAGCTTGGGTAGCTATGATAAGCCCAGCCATTGGCGCGAGAGCCTGGATCATGCCACGGTAATCCTTATCTGCCATCACACCGAGGACGAACACCGTCCTTTTTACCCCGAGGACCTCCTCGATTGATCTCCTGACGGCGTATATCGCAGCCGGGTTGTGGGCCACGTCCAGCAATGTTAAAGGATTTGAGTCGACGATCTGGAACCGTCCCGGCCACTCCACCGAAGCCAGACCAGCCCGGATGTCGTCTTCGGATATCCTGATCCCTTTCTCTCGTAATATCTCAGCCGAACGGATGGCAAGAAGGGCGTTCTCTATCTGATGTTCCCCGACCAGCGGGATCCATAGATACTCATAGTGCCCTTCCGGTGAGGTACATGAGAACCTTGTGCCTTCTCTTGTGAGCTCCTTAGTTTGCAGCTCGACCTCATCCAGGGCCATATGGAGCGGGGCGTTCTTCCTTGCGGAGTGATCCTTGATAACCTCCAGTGCTGCTGCGACCAGGTTTCCGGCTATGACCTCGGTACCTTCCTTTATGATTCCGGCCTTCTCTTCTGCTATTGTTCTGTAGTCTGCGCCCAGGTGCTGACAATGTTCCAGGGAGACATTGGTTATGACCGAGGCCAGCGGGGTTACCACGTTGGTGGCGTCCAGTCTGCCTCCCATGCCCACTTCGAGCACGGCCACATCCACCGATTCCGATGCGAAGTGCCACATTGCCAGGGCTGTAGTGGCTTCGAAGAACGTACAATTGAGTGCTTCAACCTCCGGCTTCATCATCTCGACGAACCGTGTCACCTTTTCGTCGCCGATTCGTTCCCCGCACACCCTGATTCGTTCCCCGAACCGGTAAAGATGTGGTGACGTGTACAGTCCGGTCCTGTAGCCGGCACGTCTCAGGATGGATTCTAACATTGCTGCCGTTGAACCCTTCCCGTTGGTCCCTGTGATATGGATGGACTTCATCTCCCTGTGGGGATCACCCAGCACAGACAGCAGCCTCTGTATATTGCGCAGCCCCAGCTTTATGCCGAACCTCTGAAGCCCGTAGAGAAAATCGATCGCCTCTTGATGGGAAATTGGGGAGAGGTTCATATTTTCCTCTTTACAGGGTTTCGTCCT
>DTYK01000051.1 GCA_012961925.1 Candidatus Latescibacterota bacterium | reverse complement strand
GGGTATAGTATGTCTCCAGGAATCCATAAGTCATAATATCCCTGTAAAAGATATAAATATTGAGTTCGGGGTTTCTTTCCTTTAGGTAGAGTGCATTTTTCAAGGCAGAAGTGCAACAGATGCGGCTACAGTAATTGCGCGGTTCCTCCCTGGAGCCCACGCATTGGATCATGACAACTACCCCGAGACTGGAAGGGTCAATAGTCCCGTCCTCAAGCCTCTTTTCCAGTTCGTACTGGGTTACAATGGCCTTGCTTTTTCCGTAACAGTATTCTTTAGGCTCGGCCTCTTTGCCTCCCGTAGCCAGGACGGTTACCCCATGGGCCAAAGTTTCCTCAACGCCATCTTCCTTTTGAATTGTAGTAAAAAAACGCCCTGCCTGACCCTGGGAGTGGATCACCCGAGCTTTTTTGTATACATGGATATTCGGATGTTTTTCCACCTCGGAGACAGTCTCCTTCAGGAGATCCTGAGGAGAATCTCCCTGAATGGTCCGATAAAGCGACCGGAGGTTCCCCCCCAACTCTTCGGACTGTTCCACAAGGCTTACTTCAAAGCCATGATTCGCAATAGAAAGCGCTGCCGTCATACCAGCAATCCCGGCTCCAATCACGAGCGCCTTTTGGATTATCCGGGTAGTTGGTGTTGGCGAGGGGTCCATACCCTTCAGCTTACTAATTCCCATGGCAATTTCTGCTCGGATGTCTTGGCCTACCTGTCTTCCTTCTTGGTTACGCTCAGAAAATGTATGAGTGATGATATCAACTGCACCCATGAGTGCAGGACTAAGCCCCACCATTTCACTCAGTTCCTTTATCTTTTTGGTATATACATAGGGCAGGCAGCCAGCAATCAGGAGCCTGTTGGCCCCGCTCTTCTCGAATCTTTCCTTTAGTTCCTCCAAGCCCTCACGGGTGCAGATGCGTTCAATGCAATGAATTTCACTCCCAGACCCTGGATAGATAAGGCCATCTGTTACTGCATCAAGGTCGACCGCTTTGGGAAGGGCGCCACCACAAGTGCAAAGCGCCACAAATACCCGAGGGGCTTCCCGGGAAACATCGTGAATCAGTGGCTGAGGACCAGGTTCTTCTGCTAGCCCTCCTCCCTGGCGATGAATCAGGATGGAGGCAGCCAGGGAGGCAGAGCTTGCCTGTATAACAGATTCTGAGATGTCACGTAAACCTGAGAAGGATCCTCCTACCAGGATTCCTTCCCTGGTGGTGCGGGTTAAGGAGAAGCCTTGTGTCTTGCAAAAACCCCATTCGTTGAGCTCTACTCCGGTAATATCAGCAAGGGCTTCGATCCCTGTCGGCGGTCTCTGACCACAGGCAAGTACAACCAGATCAAAGATTTCTTCACGCTTTATACCACCTGTATCGATATAGGATATCTTCACATCACCGTCGGCACCGCTAGGTTCCAAGGAGTGGACACGGCTCCTATGAAATCGGACGCCATATTCTTTTTCTGCCCGATCCCGGTATCGCTGGAAATCTTTTCCAAAGGTTCGCATGTCCATGTAGAAGATAGCTGTGTCCACAAGCCCATTACTCCGCTCCTTTGCCAAGAGCGCTTCTTTTATGGAAAACATGCAGCACGCTGAGGAACAGTAGTCCGCATTGGCCTGAAGGTCTCGTGAGCCTACACACTGGAGCCAGGCCACCTTACGGAGTTCTTTGCCGTCACAGGGTCGCAGGAGCCTCCCATGGCTTGGTCCTGTACTGCTAATCATTCGCTCGAACTCAACGCTGGTTACTACGCCGGGATAAAGACTATAGCCGTAAGTGTTCTTGCCAGAAGCTGGATCGAAGAAATCAATGCCAGCAGATAGAATCACCGCTCCCACTTCAATCCTGTGCTCTCCAGCACACTCAATGTTCTGATAGATCTGGACTACCAGAGGAATCAGGGTGTCTGGATCAAAGGGCTTTATCAGGTAATCAAGAGCGCCGATCTTCATTGCTTCCACAGCCGTCTCCACCGTGGCATAGGCTGTTATCATCACCACTGAGAGTTCCGGACGAATCTCCTTAACCTGCTGTAGCACCTCTATGCCATCCATTCCCGGCATCTTAACGTCCAAGAGGATCAGGTGGAACTCGTGTCTTGCTACCTTGTCCAAGGCCTCAGCCCCTGATTCGGCCGTTTCTACCTCAAACCCCTCATCCTCTAGCCATTCCTTGAGTGAATCACGAACGATCAGTTCGTCATCCACCACTAGGATACGAAATGACCGACGTATCTCTAGCTGCAGGTCAATAGCTCCTGAAGGACAAACTTTTGTACATTCTCCGCACAGTGTACACGAAGCCATGTCCACTACGTAATGATTTGGAATGCTATGTGGTACCGGTAGATAGATTGCCTTCCTATTGGCCAAACCGGCATTGAACTCATCAGGGACCTCCACCGGACAGACTCGAGAACATTCACCGCAACCAATACACCGGTCTGGATCCACGAAGGTGGGTTTCTGGCGCAATCTGACCTCAAATCTCCCAGGTTCGCCATCTATTCCCACCAGTTCTGTTGACAGCATGATATCTATATTTTCGTGAAACAGACCCTTCCGCAAGCAGAATTGAGAGGCTGAATCGCGTTCCACAAGCGGAAGCATCTTGCACATCCCGCAGTGATCACTCGGAAACTGATAATCGAGCTGTGTAAGAATTCCGCCTAGATTCGGGGCCTTGTCAATAAGTATTACCCGGTAACCGAGCTCTGCGAGGTCAAGCGCAGAGCGAATGCCGCTGATCCCGGCACCTACTACTAAAGCTGAGCCGATCTTTTTCTTCATTACAGCAAACCTCTCATATACCGTTTTAGTCCTTTCCGCCAGTGACTTCGGAAAACTCCTTTTCGTTGAATACAGACAGAGGTGGCTTGTCATCCACACTTCGGCCAGGTTCGTAATTGAAGGCTTTCTGGGTGTAACTGCCTATGGTTCTGAAGATCTCCATCACAGGAACGTTGTTGGGACAAGCATTGGAACACTGGCCGCAACCAACACATGATGTACTCATGTGAGCCAGGCGAGTGATGTGGTAAAATACCGTATCGGTGGGCATCTTTATAATCCCTTTGCGTTCTGCCCACCGCAAGTACTGTGCCGGCTCGTGATCGAAAACATCGGTTACGAAAACGCACTCCTTGCAGTAACAGACAGGGCAAGCCACCCGGCAGTTGTAACAATTAACGCAGGTGGCCAGATAGCTGGTGAGCCTCTTCAGGTCGGAAATCGATTTGGTGGTCTTTGCGAACATCTGATCACGATAAGTTATACGCTCACGCACCAGTAGCTCTATTGCTTTTTTCCGGTCCTTTGGCTCACCCATCTCTGCCAGCCCCAGCTTGTCTAACAGGGCTTCACCCTTGGGCGTATTGGCCTTCACCATCAGGTGATCCTTTGTGTCAACACCCACAAGACCGACGAGCAGATCAGCGTTTTCCGGAATTGGGTATTCGCAGGACTTGCACGCTGGTGAAAGATCAAAGTCTTCGTAGGCAGCCCCGTTTCCTGACATTATTTTTTCATAAAAGCGGAGGGTAGATTCTATCCCATCTTCCCCTGCAAAACGGGGATAATTAACGTTGCTATAGGCCCCCAGGCAATCGAGACTCACCAGCACTACTTCCTCCAAGGACCCTTGGTTCAGTTTTACCAGCTCGATGAAGGCCCGAATCTCACAAGGCCGAAGAACTGCTGCCAACCCCCCTACCAAAGGCTTGCGAGTAAGTCTGGAGACCAACTTGGCGGCGTTGATCGGAAAGGCTGGCGCCAGAGGGTCAGCCCCGTTGATCTTCTCTGGGTCCGTCACCAACGTGGGCATCACCACATTTTTCATGGGAAGATGCTGGGGTACTAGGAGAGCGTCTATTTCTCCTTTCGTAAGAAGCGTCCTTAAAAATTCCTGCAACGAGGTGATGATGTTTTGGTCTTTTACTTCAATCTTTGCTATCTTATTCATTTATCTGCTCCAACTGTACCTATTTATCTCCTTGTGTTCTATATGCCGACAATGGATCTATCTTTGTAACCATGAAGCTTTTTAAAAAAAGTGGCTGATTACAACCTTTTTCAAAGACCTAAAGTGTTACAAAAAGTTAAGCTGCACAAAAGAAATTAGGGCCTTTATCATAGTTTCGACCAGAGATGGAACGCCCGGAGACCTCAGAACCTGTTTCGTTCGATTCACAATCGGAATCATGGGATATTGGGTTCAAATGCCAATTCACCCTCATTGAGAACAGGGCTGATTCATCAGGACAGCGCCTGAGGGGCTTGGAAACGGGGAACCACGGATCAGCTGGTCAACAAACATGTCTGGGAAGCCCATCTTTCCACTGATCCAGCATTCCATTGTTCCGCACATCGGTCGGTCAGGCTGATGGCGTCCACGCGGAGTCACCGGCCGAAAGGATCACCAATGCCGATTAATTAACGCCGGCGTGGTTTCTTCATAACACCATCTGTTTGCGCGCTTCGTTAGGACCCAGTTCCTTGACCTCTTCCACCATCTCTTTGATGGTTTTAGCAAAATCGACGCCTTCACTGGCACCGATCCAGGTCAACTTCACTCTACGTTCGTCAAAGCCAAACCTTGGCAGTATCTCTTTCAACAATTTGACCCGACGGCGTGCCTTGAAATTACCGTTGATATAGTGGCAGTCGCCAGGATGGCAGCCGCTGATAAGTACAGCGTCTGCACCTTCCAGCAATGCCTTGATCACGTACTTGGGATCCACCATCCCGGTGCACATCATACGGATCAATCGAACATTGGGCGGATGGATCAACCTGGAGGTGCCCGCAAGATCGGCAGCGGTATAAGTACACCAGTTACAAACAAAAGCCACAATGACCGGTTTCCAGTTATCCATTTTATTACTCCTCTAATCCAGGGCCAACAGGCCTTCTATCTCGGCAAAGACCTGTTGATCCGTGAAATGTCTGACGGTAGCAGCCCCGCTTGGGCAGTGTGAGGCGCAACTCCCACAACCTTTGCACATGGCTTCGTTAACAACGCTTACTCCGCGACGTTGATCGAACTCAATCGCTGAATAGGGACAGAGCTCACGGCAGACCTGGCAACCTATACAAATATCAGGATCGATATGGGAAGTCATTGGACTAATCTCAACCTTGCCGAAGCTGCTCAGAGCAGTCGCCTCGCTGGCTGCCCCTTTTGCTTGGGCCACGGTATCGGGTATGTCCTTTGGTCCCTGGCATGCCCCCGCAATGAATATGCCTGAGGTGGCTGTGGAGACAGGCTCCAATTTCGGGTGTTCTTCCAGGAAGAAGCCATCCCGACCAACAGTTAGACCAAAGACCCTGGCCACCTCGGGATTATCCTTCCGTGCCTCCATAGCGGGGCACAGGATGACCATATCTACAGGCACGCGCATCACCTTGCTACTCAGGGTATCCTCTGCAATCACTATCAGCTTGCCCTCCTCACCCGGATCTTCAGCCCTGTCAGTTACTCGAGTTGCCTTGCCGCGGATTAGCTTGACACCCTCGGTCTGGACACGGGTCAGGAATTCCTCATATCCTTTCCCGAAACACCTCAAGTCGATGTAGAAATTGTAGACTGCTGTTTCTCCTCCCACTCGATCCTTAATCAGATGAGCATACTTGAGGGCGTACATGCAGCAGACCCTTGAGCAATACTCATGGTAATTAACGTCACGGCTCCCCACGCAGTGGAGGATGGCAACACTGGATGGTGGTTGATCAAACCCGCCGTCCTCCTTTCTGGTCAGGATGGCACCGCCTGTGGGACCTGTGGCATTAGTCAGCCGCTCAAACTCGAGACTGGTGAGGACGTTAGGATACTTCCTGTAGCCGAACCGTTCCATGGGGCCCGGATCCATGAGATCGAACCCTGTGGCAATGATTATGCTACCTACCTCGACCTCCACCTTTTCCTCCTCCATATTGTGGTCAATAGCCCCTACCTTGCAGGCTTTCAGGCACTCCATACACTCGGAGCAGACCCCACAGTTGAGGCAGCGTCGGGCTTCCTGTTTGGCCTCCTCTTCCGAAATGCCTAGGTTCACCTCTTCAAAGGAGGAGACACTCTCTTTAGGATCTCGATGGACGGTCTGGGCCCTCTTTTCTTTCGGAAGTTCCTGTGGGATCTCCCGCCAACCCTGGCCGGGAGGCCCCTGAGCAGTCAGCTCCTGGGCATAGAGTTGGAGATCCTCCCCGTTGAGGTAACGGTGAATAGCTTCTACTGCCCTGTGGCCGGCAGATACTGCTTCTATCACCGTGCCCGGACCGGTTACTGCATCACCTCCTGCAAAAACATGGGGAACAGCAGTCTGCATGGTATAGGGGTTCACTGTTAGGGTGCCGCGGTTACCCACCTCCAGATCCGCCTCATTCGCGGCCCATTTTGTTTCAGGCTGCTGACCCACAGCCGGGATTATCGCATCACAGGGGATGACAAATTCCGAGCCCTCGACGGGTAATGGTCGCCTGCGTCCTGTGGCGTCAGGTGGCCCTAGTTCCGTGCGAATACATTTGATGCCTGTGACCTTTCCATCCTCACCCAGAATACCCACCGGAGCCGACAGATAACTAATGCTTACTCCCTCTGCCAACGCTTCCTCGATCTCTTCCGCATAAGCGGGCATCTCTTCACGGCTGCGTCGGTAAACCACATTTACCTCTTCACAACCGAGACGTAGTGCTGTCCGGGCTGCGTCAATGGCCACATTACCGCCACCAATGATTACCACACGCCTGCCTGGCAGCTCCCGCTTTCCCAGATTCACTTCTCTCAGGAAATCCACTGCATCCAGAACCCCCTCAAACCGATCTTCTCCAGGTATATTTAATCTCATACCACGGTGGGCACCAATTCCAAGGAAGATGGCCTTAAAGCCCTCCCTTTCAAGGTCGGCAAGGGTAAAGTCAGTCCCCAGTATCTGTTCGGTTCGTGTTTTGATCCCTGTTTGGAGAATGCGATTTATCTCTCGATCCAATATTTCAGGAGGGAGCCTATAGTCCGGGATGCCCACCCGAAGCATGCCTCCAAGCACCGGAAGTGCTTCAAATATGGTGACCTGGTATCCTTTAAGCCGAAGATAGTATGCTACAGTCAGCCCGGCAGGTCCGGAGCCGATTACTGCCACCTTTTCCGGCCGTTCCTCGATCTCCGGGAGAGGCAACTCTTCCAGGTCTACTTGATCAGAAGCAAAACGCTTCAGATCTCTGATCGCCAAGGGCTCATCCACTTCCGATCTTCGGCATTGAGATTCACACGGATGCGGGCAGACCCGGCCAAGCACTCCCGGAAGCGGTAGCCGTTCCATGATTAGCTGTACCGCTTCCTTATACTTGCCCTGACCAATGAGCTGGATATAGCCCTGAACGTTTATGCGTGCAGGACAGGTAATCACGCACGGGGCCCGGTCTTTTTTCTCGATTACGAAGGTAATAGGCACGGCCTGGGGGAAGGACCGGTATATGGCCTTTCGATTCCTGAGGCCTTCGTCCCACTCATTCGGCATCTCCACCGGGCATACCTGGGCACAATCACCGCACCCGGTGCATTTATTCGTGACATAGCGAGCTTTCTTGCGTAACTTCACCTTGAAGTTGCCCACATACCCGCCTACCTCCTCTACTTCCGTATAGGTGAGGAGTTCTATATTGGGATGCTGGCCCACAGAGACCATCTTGGGGGTCCCTATGCAGGAGGCGCAGTCCAGTGTGGGAAATGTCTTATCGTACTGTAGCATGTGGCCGCCTATGGTGGGTTGCCTTTCCACCATGTATACCTTATACCCGGCACTTGCAACGTCGAGAGCCGCCTGCATCCCTGCAATTCCGCCACCAACCACGAGTACATTTGGATTAACCGGAACCACCGTGGTATCCAGAGCCTGATGGAATAGCACCCGCCGTATTCCAGCACGACAAAGATCCTTTGCCTTCTCTGTGGCCTCGTCTTCGTCTTCAGTAACCCAGGAGCAGTGTTCCCGGATACACACCATATGGAATCCTCGATAAGGGTTAAGCCCCGACCTCTGACAGACCTGACGAAATGTCCTCTCGTGCATTCGTGGGGAGCAGGAGGCTACAACAACACGGGTTAGATTATGCTCCTTGACATCTTTTTGTATCAGTTCTTGTCCAGGATCAGAGCACATGAACAGGTAGTCGCGGGAGACAACAACGCCAGGCTGACGGGCAATGTAGTCCCGAACATCCTCTACCCGCACCTTGCCGGCGATGTTGCTACCGCAGTGACACACGTAAAAACCGATACGCTCCTTCATCCTCTTATTACTCCGGATTAAAAATGCTCTTGTTTGTTCGCGCCTGGAAGCCGTTCCTACCAAAACAGAAGAATCAAGAATCTAAAGGGAAGGGTTAATATGGAACAATTCATTCACTTTTTGCTCTTCACTCTAATCTGTAAGGTTATAGCTCCAGTGACTCTAACACGATTTCTGAGATATCCTTCACTTTAATTTCCCCGGTTTTACCTGTTGTCCTCAGTGCATCCTCAAGCATGGATATACAGTACGGGCAAGCCGCTGCAATAATCTCTGCTCCGGTCCGGGAAGCTTCCTCAACCCTTAGCACGGAGAATCGTTCTTCAGCCGGAAGCTCTCGCCAGAGTCCACCACCACCTCCTCCGCAACAGAGGCTATCACTACGGTTTCGTTCCATCTCAACGAGTTCGAGGCCGGGAATCGCTTTTAGCACCTCACGAGCTGGTTCATAAATGCCATTATGCCTGCCAAGATAGCAGGGATCATGGTAGGTTACCCTTTTTTCCATCTTTATGGCAGGATTGATGCGACCCTTCTCAAGGAGCTCAAGCAGCAACTGTGTATGATGCCAGACGTGGTACCTCCCGCCGAATTCAGGATATTCCTTCACGAACGTGTTGTAACAATGCGGCGAAGCCGTAATGATACGCTGAACACCCTTATCATTAAAGGCGCGTATATTCTCTTCAGCCAGCCTTAGGAAAGCTTCTTCTCCGCCCATCTTCCGAATGGCGTCTCCACAACACTTCTCTTTTTCCCTTAAAAGGCCGAAGTCCACACCTCCTCCCTGTAGTATCCTCAGTAGGGCCCGGCCAGCCCTTTGATTTCTGGGATCATAGGCCTGCGTACAGCAGGTGAAATAAAGATACTCTACCTCCTGGCCGAACTCTTTCACCTTCAGGTCTTCTGCCCACTTCGACCTCTCTTTTGTATCTCCTGACCATGGGTTGCCTCGGCTTGCAACACTGCCCAACGGAATCTTGAGGGAAGGGGGGATAGATCCGGTTTCATTCATCATCATGCGCATGGACCGAATGACATCGATAATCTCTACACCTCGGGGGCAGTTCAGCACACAGGTGTTGCATGTGACGCAATTCCACAGATCATCCGACTCAAACCCCTCCAGCCCGAACTGAGCCAGGCGAATCATGCCCCTAGGGCTGAAGTACTTCACGAGATTCCATGGGC
>DTYK01000050.1 GCA_012961925.1 Candidatus Latescibacterota bacterium | reverse complement strand
CATCGAGCCTTTCAAGTTGACAGAGCAAGAGGGTAGCCTGAAATTCAGTCATCCTCAGGTTTGAAGCAAGGCGGTGAAACTCGTAGAAGGGCCTCCCCGTAATCGAAGGAATAGTAAGGCCTCCCGTATTTCCTCCCGAAAAGCTCCCTGCCGGCCCTGTACTGTATGTCGTGATTCCCTACGATGAGGTAATACGGAATCCGGAGGAATTTGATCTCCCGGTAGAACTCCATCCAGGCATCCTCTAACAAGGCTTCGCTGGTATCCCCCTTGACGAAATCGCCGAGAAAGACTACGAAATTCGGATCCAGCAGATCGATCGCCCTGATGTTCTGCCGGAAGGCTTCCGGATAGATGAGGCTGATGTCGGACTTACAGTCACCCAGCACGGCGAAGGAAAAGTCTTCAGCCATAGTCAAAGCTCCCCATGCTCTGTGCGCGTCCAGGTCAGTTCAAGGGAAAAGGAAAATTCCACGGCAGCGACCATACGCTCACGACTCGTCATTTCATCAGCTCCTGCTCAGCACGAGGCAGCGGAAGGTGTGCATCCGAACCTATATTCAGGTTCAATTTCACCGCCTTCATTCTCCAGACCGAGTTTGAGAGTCGTCCCCTTTATGTGCTCTGCAAGTTCCACCAAACAATTCACATACAGCTCACTCGCCCCCCTTCTTCCTCTGCGGCTCCAACCAGCTCCGCCAAGCTCTCCAAGAAAACAGCTTTCGCCCGGGGAAGTTGCCCCTCTTCTTCCACTTTCCCTCCGTGAAACACTACAACCTCCCCTCCCATAAGGGCGAGCTTATGCAACATCTCTTTAAGGCCTCACCAAAGCCTCCTTTCTCTCCCTCTCGTCCAAGGAGGCCAAGTCCCCCCTGAACTGTAGCCGGCATATATCCGAATTCCATACCCACGATAAGCCTTGCAATCCTTGAGATCTCGGACTCCCCGAGAGAGGGAAGGTGGTCTCCGGCTATGTGGACGATCCTTATCCCGTTCTCCACAAGTATGGACAGGTTCTCATCCAAACTTGTCTCACCGTAAGTAGGAGGTACAAGCTCTATCACCCTCACTCCCTTTGGCTTTTAAAGCTATCCGCCAATCCTCTGGTCACATAAAGATAATCCAGCCCGTGTTCCCTCGAAGGCTCGATCTCGGTGCCCTCGAACCATTCGTTATAAGTACAGATCAAAATCCAATCCGGCTCGCAGACCCCGTAGGGTGTGAAACTACCCCGGGGCAGGCCAGTGCTTTAAAGGCTAACAGTCTTCGTAGCAAACCCTAAGCAGGAGGTTTGTATCCCCACATATTGGTACTGTAGTCCAATAATTTTGATACCTCCAGTCCTCGATGACCTATCTGCTTGATCTCTTCATCTGTAAGGGACCAACCGGCACCCCCGAGATTCTCCTGTAACTGAGAGGGACGCCTCGCCCCTACAATAGCTGCGGTGACCCCAGGTTGGTGAATCACCCAGTTCAGGGCTACCTCCGCCAGGGTTCTATTATGTCGCCTGGCGATTCCCTCCATAAAATCGACAACCTCCAGACATTTTTCAAATACTCCTTCCTGGAAAAGCTTGTTATTTGCCCTGACATCATCGGGTACTTGAGAGCGACTCCTGAATTTACCAGTCAAAAGCCCCTGTGCCAAAGGACTGTAACAGATAACCCCAATCTCATGCTCTCGACAGAAGGGAAGGATGTCCTCCTCGATTTGCCGCCAGAAGATGTTATAAGGTGGCTGGCAGCATTCAAATCTTACTGTCTCCAGAGCGTCTTTTAACTGCTCTAATGAAAAGTTGGAGACTCCTATATAACGAATTTTACCGGCCTTCTGAATTTCAGCCATCGCTCCCATAGTCTCAGCAATGGGGATGCTGGTACGGGGATAGTGAACCTGATAAAGGTCGATGTAGTCTATCCCCATACGTTTTAGACAATCGTCTATGTCCTTCTTGATTATCTTTGGATCAGCCCCACACTTGGAAGCTAAGAATACCTCATCTCGTCGTCCTTTTATGGCTTTTCCCACAATGGACTCCGAATAGCCATCACCATAGGCCTTAGCCGTGTCGAGGAAGTTAATTCCCATGTCGATGGCTGCGTGAATGGTCCGAATGGATTCATCATCGTCTACGTCTTTCCAGTGAGGGGCTTTTCCAAACACCCATGTCCCTAAGCCTAAAACAGTGATCTCCATGTCTGACCTTCCAAGTCTCCTCTTCTCCATAAACTTCACCTCCCCTTTTTACCAGTAAACTGACCTCAAGATTTGGGTATCATAGATTAATCTGCCTCCATGTAGAGTTTAAAGGCGGAGTCTTGTATAATACACCCTCTTCGTTAAACAGCCTCATGTCATAAGAGAAAATAAGATATAAAAGAAAAATTAAAATGCAAGTGAATAATTATTATTAGGGAATAAACCTGTTAGATTCGTTATATCTGAGAGGACAAATCCGCTCTCCTATGGTGTACACCTCTGCATTACTTCCCGCCTCCACATATGCCGGTTTTAATTTTCACAAGTATCGGACTCATTGCTGGAATGTCTATCCTTAGAACAACTTTTGATCCTTCTCTTTCCCAATCAGCCCCTTCAACGGCCATCGTATGAGCCGCTTCTAACCCAATTTCCTCTAGATCGAAGGTTACAGTTCTGTTCACCGGTTTGTCGGTTACGTTGAAGGCATTAAGAAGAGCCTGTCCCTTCTCCGGAAGGGTGTGCACATGGGTCAATTCGTCGATCCCATAGAATTCTCCCCGAACATAGAATTCCTTCAGCTTCACATACTCTTTCAACGCCTGTTTGTAAGCGTGGTATCGAGTTTCGTTCTCCTTTTCCGAATTCAGCCCCTTTTTCCCTCCGATTCCCAGGTGCCGAACCGTCGAAGCGTACCACCAGAAGGCGAGACAGTTGTCGTTATCCCCTTGCATGGTGATATGATCATAGAGGGGAATGTTGTAAGCCAGGTTGTAGTAATAGAGGCAAAGTGCCCTTCCGCTGAGCAGATCTTGTAAGGGATTCCACATGAATTCAAACCCCCAGTTCTCGTCGTATGTCTGGCCAGCCAGGCCTTGACGGTAGTAAGTTGGCAAATATCGCATACTCCAGGGCCATACAGGGTCGTGCGCTTCCACCAGGACATCTGGATAGCGTTTATGGAGCTCTTCGATCAACCAATAGACCGCCCGGACATGGCCCTCAGGAGTAGATGGCACTGGGTGACCATGGGAGGGATTATAACACGGCCCTCGCCAGTCGAATTCGTCGAACATCATGAACTTAATCCCCTTGCTGGTGATGGCCAGTATGCGCTTCAGTTTCTCCTGCTTCCAGGCCTCGCACTGGGTGCACACCTCCCAGAAGCCAATTGGATTACCATCACTCTGGATGGGCCGACGATATTCGGCTTTCTTTCTCGAACGCTGGATATACCATTCGTGGGGGAATTCATCCCGATAGACTCTGCCTATGGTGCGATATCCCAACTTCAGACCGTACTTTTCTTTCAAAATTTTCACCAGGTCTTCCACCTTGCCCAACCGCTCCTCGTCCCAGAGGGTCGTGCCCTCACAAACTTCCCAACCAGGGTCAAGGTACAACAGCTCACATCCCAATTCTTTAGCCTTCTGGGCTTCATAGTAGAGGCTGTCAAGGGTATAGTATTTGAAAAGTTTCTCCCTGTTGGAATGGTGCCAGCCGATGTCGAAAAGCTCGTTCCAGTTCACCGGGGGGTCATAGTCTTTGGTCAGACCATGCCCTTTTCCATCCATAAACTCCCTGAACTTGTAATAGGCCGTTTTCCAGCCTCCCTTGAAGAAGCTATACCTGGTTACGCCGAAGACGATTTCTTGCCCAGGCTCCAGCACTGAAGCAGAACGTGGCTCCTTGTACAAAGAGAAACCTACACCGCCGAAGAGGAGACACGCTTCACCGCCGTAGTTATCCTTTCCCACCATAGAGTATTCTATCATCTCATTGTTATACTTAAGGATAAGCAGACCAAATTTCTCATTTGTCCAGGCCCAGCCCTCCGAACGGAGCTTGTGCTGATCTACAACTCTCTGGCCTAATACAATCTCTTCGTCTCTCCTATCAGAATTTTGGAAATTGCCCCTGAGGATTTCCTTCATAGAGTAATCGTGCTTTCTTCCCCTCTTCCATTCAGGCTGTATCCTGTAAGGCACAGCTGCCAGATGAAAGTCACCCAGGCCCTCCTTAGAAGGTTCCTCTTCCCAGACAGGGTAAAGTTTTTTTCGGAAACTAAATTCTATATCCTCCACCTCGTATGTATTCTGTCCACAATTTTTGAG
Organism: Candidatus Latescibacterota bacterium; assembly: GCA_012961925.1. Taxonomy (GTDB): domain Bacteria; phylum Latescibacterota; class MVCY01; order MVCY01; family DTYK01; genus DTYK01. Next base: position 6,923 of record DTYK01000050.1, on the reverse strand, counting down.
GGTTATCCTCTCCTCAAAATATGGTTGGTCAGGCGGAATTTGAAACTCATGCGTTACTTCTACTTTGGCCTGAACATCCCCTTTGAAGTCAAGGTTACCCTTCAAAATTAGTTTTCGATCGCCTTTTTCGCCCACTTTCAGGGAGTGTTCCTCATAGAAGAGCTCCTCGCACTCCAACTTCTCTGTATCGGACCTCAACTTGAGGTGGTAACGATAGTCCGTGTCGGCATAAACCTGACCGGTAACCTTATCCATAATCCTCCATGGACTGATCTTCTTGTCAATTATGACAGTAAGTCCGCAGTAAGAGTTTTCGAGCTTCACCTCGTTAGTAAACATCTGGATCTCTCCTGGCTTCAAAATGTAGTTATAAGGTCACCCCAGAACCTCTCTTTTGCCTTTCAATTTGATAGAATAAGAGACAAAAGTCAAATTTTTCTTGTTCTCTAAGTCATTAAGTAATCAGAATTTGCTTCATTTAACTTTCTGCTACGTATGTTTCAATCGTAGCAATCTTCTGACTCAAAGAATCTTTCTAAGAGATTTTTAGCCTTTTGTGCATCAAGCAAGTTGTAGTTCATGATAATATTGACGTTGTTCAACATAGCTTCGACTTGCTCCTGCCAACCTGCCACCTCTATGATAAAGGTACCTTTATAGCCGATTCTTTTGAAAGTGCTCATTACTTTATCCCATCTAACCAGTCCTCTTCCCGGCAGCATCGAGTGTCTTTCGTGCATGTGGACACTGATGATATTTTACCCCACCTCCATTCTCTAAGCTGATTCTAAGGCCTGTTTCTCTGGTCTCTTTTACGATTTCTCTCGGACACTCTATGTTCCTCTGAGCCGCTTCCTTCATCTCTTCTCCCGTCATGAAGAACATATTCTGCCCACCGACGTGGAAGAGCAGTTCTTCTGCTTCTAATTTCAAGGCATATTCCACTCTCTTCTTATACCAATCCACCGCCTTGCTGCGTTCTCCGGGATCGGGGTCAGCCATGTTGCAGTAATCCAAATGGATCTGAAGAAGGGAAAGACCGTTGTCTTTAAATCCCATCCTGATCTCTGATAGGCTCAGGGTGAACTTCCGGGGATCGATGATCTCCGCCCCGTCAAATCCCAATTTCTTAATTTGCTGAAGCTCTTTGAGAAAATATTCCCTGTTGTGCATAAAGTAGCTTACCAAACCCCATTTATTTCTCATGACATGCTCCTTTGTGAACTGTTTAAGGATGCGAGGAGGACTTCTCCCGTTTTAGAAAAATATTGCTTTTAAGAAACCTTTGCTTTATATTCTAACCAAAGTGAATGTCAAATGCAAGATTTTTATCGGTCGGAACTTCGATTAATTCTACAAGAAGGAGGGAGATAATATGGCTACTTTCAAGATGGCAGAATGGGAGTTTAATGCGCCTAAATGGTGCAGGTTTTCTAATTGCGGACTTTACAAGCTTCCTGAGGGTGAAGGTGAGAAGGATTATCATTGCCACGATTGCGACGAATACCTTATCGTTATCGAAGGAAAGGGTGAGCTCTTATTGGAAGACAGAGTATACAAGATCATTTCTGGAGATTGTGTTTGTATTCCCATATATTGCAAGCATCAGATATTAAAAGCATTAGAAGACTTCACTTTGGTCTGGATATATGATGAGCTGAAAGGAGAGAAACGAAAAGGTCATATCCCAGCCGAAGAAGGGAATAAGCCCACGCTCCCGGCTAAACTCGTTAAGATCGGGCATTGGATGGAAGAAAAACCAGAGTGGAGTCGCCTGACTGACCTTGGGATCCTTAACTTTCCTAAGGGCAAGATAGAGATGGATTATCATTATCACGACTGTTGCGAATATTACTTCCTTGCTAAGTGCTCTGATTCGTAAATTCGGTGACGTATTTTATATCATTCATGCGGCAAGTGATAGTGGCTCCAATTGTGAAGGGATCTTTTCCAGGAGCCTTGACAAATCCTCCCGCGTGAATTTCCACTCAAAGGGTTTGGCTATCTCTTCATATCTCTCCTGGAATTGAAGTAGTATAGATTCCACCTCATCCAGCGAGGATAAGTCATTGGGAGTTAGAACCTTCCGCTGGATGATAGAGAAGTATATCTCAATTTGATTCAACCAACTCGCATATACTGACAGATGTACAGGAACAATTTTTGGCCACATTTTCCGGAACCGTCTTATAGAAGCCTTACCCCGATGAGAAGATCCATTGTCAATAATCCAAAAGACCCTTTTCGCAGATCAGTAGGGCTCTTGAATCATAACCTGATTTACGAGACGACCAAATTGACGTATATTTCCGGACCAATAATTCGAGCTCCTCTTTCTCGGCTGGCGTTAGCACAATGGTATAATCGAACTGCTTCAATGTCTTTCCGCTCGCCCAGGGGGGCAAGAAAGGCACCACACCGTAAGATGTCTTCAGGAGCACCCCTCTGAAGAGCTTCTCTTCGCCGTAGATGTAGCTGGGAAGGTAGGCCTCGGCCGTGGGCAGATTTTTGCTTTCAGGGGTTATCCTCGGGTCCCCCGGACAGAACAGCCCATCCCTCCACACGTAAGTTGGATTGTTTGTTGTAAATCTCAATGCCAATGAAGAAAAGCGCCTTATCCTATCCTTGGCAGGGGGGTGAGATTATCTTCCTGTCCAAAAGCTCCAAAAGGGGCTTTATCCCCTCCCTGTACTGCCTTGCCAGCTCGAAGCTGTCCTCGCCCTTCTGTTCTCATATCATATTATCCGGTGCGAATTCTATATGTTGGGCACCGAGGCTTATGGCCTCTAATGATTGACGGAATATCAGGTCAGGGGGGCATTGGGAGCAGTTCGAAAGCTCGTCCTCCTCTGTTCCGAAGCTCGCGTCATTCCAGAACCAGCTTTGTAGGGCGAGTCCCCACCTTTCCACACCGCCGGCAAGCCAAGTCCCCAGGACAACCATCAGGTTGACAGGTAGGCATCTGGGGTCATTTGTCTCGTGCATCATAACGATGGTATCCTTATATCTCCTGTCGAAGAACTCTTTGAAGATATCCGTGTCGCAGAGGGCGAACCCCCACTATCCCACTCGCCATCTGAGATTTTCCTCCCTTCCGGCGTATCCCGGACCGTCGTGGCAGTGCTCCACCCAAAACACTTTCTTCCCGGCCCTTCCCGCCAATTCTATCAGCCCCTTGACGAACTGGAAGGACTCTTTCTCCTTCCCTCGAGCATAGGGAGCATCGGCCTCTACGAATGTCCAGCCGTTGACACCTCCCCTATCTTGAACCCCTCACAGCGATCTGGCGCAACATCCAGAATCTTCCGGGCCGTATCCAAAGTGATCTTGGGGCCATCTGGATCGTAGGCCTCGATGTGGAAGGGGATATCCTCCTCTTCGCAGAACCCTCACAACCTTATTATCTCATCGGAAGACCAACTTACAGGAACTGCGAATTTAGCTGTCCATGTCCCCTCCTCCGGAACGGGGGGAAGGTTTATCCTGAGCTGGGGCTCCTCCTTATGCATATCCGCCACCTTCCGCCTTATCGCTTCTGGACCCACCCCTTTCATAGCGGGCCTTGCCAGTAGTGAAATATTGCCTACGGAAAAATCCATTTTTCTCCTCCTCGTATATCAGAACATCAACAGCAATATAGTAGCTTTCAACTCTCAGTGGTTGTTCCACTAATAAAAATCTTGACCTTGGGACCGAAACTTCTCATCCTCTCTCTGAGAGCTTCGGGACAGGAGAGGGATAATGCAACCCCTCCTTGCGACTTGAGACCGCTATCGAAAGCAAGCATTCCTGGACCTGTGTGCTTTAGATGCTAACACACCGTGGGCGAAAGCCACTGGCACGGTGCACTGAGGAATAGTGGGCAAGCCCTCCACATAGGCATTCTCGAAAAGAACTCCCTCACGGGCAAGCTGGTCGAGGTTGGGCGTCTTAACCCATTGGTTACCGTAGCAACCTAAGTAATCGACACGCATTGTATCCCAGACAATCAGATTCATTTGAGCCTCCTTTCAATTTCTATCTTCTTCCTTCTCGTGCGGAAGGCCAAATGCAAATAATTGTTCGGGCTCGGCTTCTGCAGGAACAGCGGAAGGTCTATGGCATACCTTCACCGGGACCCCGTCATAGGCCATCGAATCCGATCGGACACGCACGACCAGCATATAATCTCCTGACTCCACCTCATACGGATCAAACTCCGCCTCCCAATCGCTCCACAGAGCACTGGCGAAGGTCCTCCTCATCTGTTGCCACCAGAGGACCTTCCAACTCACCGTATGAAAGGAAACACATGGTTTGCATAGGCCCCATTCCATAGCATGCACATCTTTTCCCTTCTCATACCCCTGAGCTATCAGATGGACCGGGGAGAAGATCGTAATTGGACGAACTAGAGGCCGTGGCCCTCCGGTGTGGACATCCCCCACCCAAATCAGGCTCGCTTGCAGTTCAACTCCCAGCTCACGCCAGAACGTGTGTAGTTCCTCCCCTTGTATACAAAAGAGTCTATAACCGGGACGAATTGGAAACCAATAATATGGTGGGAGGTTCGTCCACTGTTGACCCATAAGCGGACCTGTATTGATCGCACGAATCTTCTTTTCGCCCATAGTCAAAGTCCATTGTAAGTTTCGGTGGATATGGCCTGTGATTATAGCTAAGATGTTATGCTCTGAGAGCATCTTTAGCAGTTCACTGGTGCTCTCCTGCCAAAGGTCGTCTTTTTCCCAAGACAACACAGGTGTATGGAAAGCTAAGATGACCGGGCGAGGGGGCGGCCAGGAGGCCAATCCTTCCCGGACCCACTCCAAGTACTCAGGCCTTATCCGCCGGCGCCATTGAAACTCTTTTCCGCCTGGCAGAGGCTCGTATTCATCTATCAAAAAGAAACGAATCCCGGCGTAATCGAACCTGTGGCGACGGGAGCCCATCAACCGCTCCCAACCCCTTCCTTTATCCCCCAGAGGTCGTGATTGCTGGGGGTATGGTAGAGCGGGACAGGAGCATTCTCGATGAGTTTGCGATATCTCCTAAGCTCTCCCTCTGAACCTAAAGCGACGATGTCGCCTGTCACAAGCACGAAAGCAGGTTGTGGGTTGAGTTCTTTGAGCTCATCGAGTGCGCCCAGGAGATGATCTTCGGCCTTTCTGTGCCTGGGGATGCCAGCCTTCATCTCATCGTTTCCCATTTTGTTTAAAATAGGGTTCCCTTTATCTTCTGCCCATCGTGGACCACCCACATGGATGTCAGTGAAATGTGCGAAATAGCCTTGTCCCATCTACTTCCTCCTTCTCACAACTTGATCTCATAATCCACTTGCTCCACTTGTCCTTTCACCTCGAGCCTGTCTTCGGTTATAGAAACCTTCGCATATGAGCCGAGCCTCTCACAATCCTGCCCCATGCCTCTCATTATGAAGTAGTTTATCCCTTTCTCCTGCTTATAATGACAGCGTGGAAAGTGACCTGTGAAAACGGCGACCACCTTGCCTGACCTCTCTAAGACCTCCACCACCTCAGCTTCGTTGTCCAACCTGGCCCAGCAGGGGCCGATGTATATCGGGTAATGGCAGAAGACAACCGTCATCTTCTGAGTGGCAGCTAAGTCCTCCTCGAGCCACCGAAGCTGGTGGCTTGGGATGTGACCTACATGCCCGATCGGATCGTCCGGTCCGGTGAGCCTTTCCCCATCTGCCAACCTAAGTCGAACCGGAGGCCTTTGCTCCTGGCCTGGGTGTTCCGGAGAGATGGGCATGTCCTCCCCGAGCCACGCCCCATCTAAGATGACGAAGTGAAAACCTCCCACATCGAACGAAACCCAGGAGTAATCGATCCCCACCGTCTCTTTGAATCCCTGCTTTCCCCCGTCGGACCAGCTGTCGAGGTTCCCGAGGACGTAATACCCCGGAGCTTCGCAGGTTCTGAATATCCCGTTTATCTGCCTCAGGTCCGCCTCGGAAGAATCCGCTCCGCCGTAGAAATCCCCAAGTCCCACCACGAAATCCGGATGAAAGTCCTTGTTCATATCCTCCACGAAGGCCCTCATCTGAGCCCTCAGGTCCCGACCGTGGGTTGCGTGGTGGACGTCGGTTACGAGCCCGAATTTCACTTGCATGCTTTCTATTCGAATTCCTGTGGATGTCGGCGTTTTAGTTCCGGAATTGCCCACCCACGTCCCGTTTGAGCCAGTCGCTCGCAGTATGCGCGGAGTTGCCCCCTGGCGTGGTATGGTCCCCCTTCTTTGATGACTGTCCAGAGCGGGTCCACGTCGTAGGGCATGGATCTCATCATATCGTCGTGCCACCGGTTAAGCCGGTAAACTGCTTCTTTGCATACGTCCGGATTGGCATCGGCTAAGCTGTGCTGTTCGTAGGGGTCCTCGTCCAGGTTAAACAGCATTTCGTCGGGGAATAGATGAAAGCCGTCGTGGTACGTGCGTAAATAAAGCCAGGGGCCGAAGCGAACGCTGCGCTGGCAGACGTGGGCACACTGGCTGAGGATTAGAAAGTCCCATCCGCAGGATTCGCCTCCCATCAGTGCTGGTGCATAGCTTTGACCATCCCAACCTGGTATGGGTGGCCTCCCAAATAGTTGGGCGAGAGTCGGCCCCAAATCTAGATTGTAATGCAGGCCGTCATCCACATACCCCGCCTTGCCTCCGGGCCACCGGATAATCATTGGGATCCGGCATGTGGGATAGTCCGCGGTCGCATGCTCTCCATAAATCCCAAACTCTCCCATATTTTCTCCATGGTCACTGGAGATGATAATCGCCAAATCATTCAGAACTCTCTGTTTCTCAAGAGCCGCGAAAATTTGACCTATGTGCTCATCGAGGTAGCGTACGCCGGAATCATAACCATCGATCATCTTGCGAAGATAAAAGGTAGCCTAGTTTTTTCATGCCATGCTTCTGCTAAGTCT
>DTYK01000049.1 GCA_012961925.1 Candidatus Latescibacterota bacterium | reverse complement strand
TTTTTTGTCACTTAACGACTCTGTTTCACAAACAATTAAACCAATAAGCTCATATTTTGACCTTTTTTCATATCTCGAAATGTTTATTTTAAGTATTTCTTTGCTCAAGCTTTCTTGTAAAGAAAGCTTGGTTTGGGCAAGCAAAGAAAAGGAAGGGTGAGATGAAGAGCATACCGGAAAGGCATCCTCTGAGGGTTCTGTTTGACCGATTAACGCAGAAGTGGTTCCGTGCTATTGGGCTACGGGACCACGGGGTGACCTCCTATACCTCAAATCTGTTGGCAGACTTCGTCCATATTGATAACCTGTACAGGATCAGGAATGCAACGGGCAGAAGACTCTATGAGGTCGCTGAGCTTCTGTCAGAAGCCGACCCACACAAGACCGGTCTCCAGAGGGAGAGGGAGATACGTAAACATATAGGTGATTACACCCTCTTCATCCTGGGCCTGTTCCCGGAGAGCCTGGAGGAGATGCGGCCGATCGAAAGGGACTATCTGCTGGCCCACATGAGGAAGGGTACGGAGATGATGGAGGAGCTAGTAAGACCCCTCTACTACGTCTGGCGAGGGAGGGAGTATTCAACGGTGGATATCCGTCGGTGCTATGCAGAAATAGGTAAAGATTCATATGTTATCGTCTCAGCATACAGCTATCGGAATCCGGCAGAGGCCCAGCTTTTCAACAAGATGGCCAGGTGTTTCGATCCCTGTGTTAAAGGGCTTAACCTCGTAAAATATGAGCTGGAGAGGCTCCAGGATCCTCATTATCGACTGGCCAAGCGGATGATCGCACCAAACGGCCCCCTACCCCGTTCGGATACCTCTTAGAAGGCCTGATGAGTCCAACGCTGGAAAGGGGCTACGTCTCCTGTACCATGGATGGAGGATGTCAGATGAGAACGCCAGGCTGCACGCCGGAGCGGGAGAAGGCCGGTCAGCGAATAGAACCAGGCTATGCTCATAAAATGGACCTGATCGGCTTCGGTGCCCTGAACGTGGACCTCATCTATAAGGTGCCCGACGATGCGTTTAACGAGATCGAGGCCGGATCTGAGATGTCCGGAACATCTACCGAAGGTAAACGGGCATTGGAGCTGGTCAGAAATTTCGGGCAATTCAGGGCGCAAAGCGGAGGCGGATCTGCTGCGAATACTGCCTTTGCGCTTTCCAGAATGGGGTTCAGAACCGGTTTTATAGGCAAGACAGGGACTGACTCCGACGGCCAGTTCCTGCTTGACAGCCTCGGAGAGGTGGATAGAGGTGGCATCCGCAGGGGTGGAAGGACAGGCATCTCCATCATCCTGCTCGGCGACGGAGGGGAAAGGACCTGTATCCTCTTCCCTAACTGCAATGACACCTTCTCATACGATGAGGTAGATCCAGACTACGCTGCCAACACCAGGATAATACATATCACCTCCTTCCTGGGGTCCACCCCCTTCAACGCTCAGATGCGTCTGATACAGAACCTCCCTGATGATGTCAGACTCACCTTCGATCCGGGCATGCCCTATGTAAACAGGGGGCTTGAGCAGATCCTCACCTTTCTGAGCCGTAGCTGGGTGGTATTTCTTACCAAGGCGGAGGTCGAACTGCTCACAGGCCAAAGGTATGAGGAGGGCTGCAGAAGTATCCTCGACTTTGGACCGGAGCTGGTCATCTGCAAACTCGGGTCGATGGGGTCCCATATCTTCTCCCGGGACGAAGAGTTTGAAATCCCCGCCCAAGAAGCGGATGTCGTGGACACCACAGGTGCAGGCGATGTATTCGCCGCAGGATTTCTCGCCGGGCTCCTTTTGGGGTGGCCGTTGAGGGACTGTACATCCCTGGCCAGCAGGGCGGCTGCCGTGAGCGTCACGGGATACGGCAGACAAAGATACCCCGAGGCACTTTACGAGTTAACACCATAGTATGAAACAACAACAGCGAAACATAGGGCAGAAATTATGGCTTATGAGATAGGGTGGTTTTCTACCGGACGAGATGAGGCTGCAAGGGACCTCCTCCAGGCAGTCTACGAGAGGATTGAAGACGGTACCATAAAGGCGGAGATGGCCTTTGTCTTCAGCAACAGAGAGAGGGGGGAGGACCGGGAGAGCGATAGGTTCTTCGATCTGGTGGATGGGTACGGGATCGATCTGGTCTGCTTCTCTTCGAGGAGGTTTAAACCACAGATGAGGAGAAGAGGACTGGAAGAGACGAGGCAGATGGGCAAGGACTCTGAGCTGCTGAGACGGTGGAGAAGGGAATATGATAGGGAGATAATGAAGCGCCTCGAGGGATACAACCCGGACCTGAACGTCCTTGCCGGTTACATGCTGATAACCGGCGACCAGATATGCAGAAGATACAGGATGATCAACCTCCATCCTGCGGCCCCAGGGGGACCAAAAGGGGCATGGCAGGAGGTCATATGGCAGTTAATAGGCTCGGGAGCCGAGGCCACAGGAGTGATGATCCATCTGGTCACAGAAGCTCTGGATGAAGGGCCTCCCATCACTTACTGCACCTTCCCTATTAAAGAGGGCCACTTTCAACCCCTCTGGGAGGATCTGGCGAGAAAGCTCCGGGAAAGGCCCTTATCCCGGATTGAGGAGGAAGAAGGGGAGAGCAACCCCCTCTTCAGGGAGATACGCAGACAGGGGGTCATCCGGGAACTGCCACTTCTGATACACACGATCAGGACCTTTACGGAGGGGAGGATAAAGATAGCGGGCGAAAGGGTGAGCGTTGACGGAAGACCCTGTGACCGTGGCTACGACATGACCGCAGAGATCGACGAGCAGATTTCCAGATAGATAATCTTGCTTAACTTCCCCTGATCTATCCCACTCTACAACAGAAATATCCCCCGGAGTGCTTCGCTCAATGCCCACAAAAGAGGGGTAGTTCGACCTCGAGTGAGATCGTTGCCAAGGAGACACTAGCTGTGGGCAAACGACAGTTCAATACCGACTGCGAGGGCCCCATATCCAGGAACGATAATGCCATGGAGCTTGCCGGCCATTTCATACCTGATGGAGAGGGCTTCTTTGCCCGGATCAGCAGGTATGACGATTACCTTTCGGATATCGCCAGGAAACCTGGCTATAAGGCAGGGGACACTCTGAGGCTGATATTGCCCTTCCTGAGGGCATATGGTGCAACCAACAAGGGGATTGAGGAGTATTCTGCAAGGCACATCCTCCTGATGCCAGGTGCAAGGGAGGCCCTGGACCATATTTCCAGACGGATGCCGACCTTTATGGTCAGCACCAGCTACCGGCCGTATATACGATCCCTCTGTAAAGCCATCGGCTTCCCCCTTGAGAAGGCCTATTGCACGGAACTGGACATCGACAGGTATGACCTAAAAGATGCAGAGGTAAGAAGGCTGAAGGAGATTCGGGAGGAGATCGCATGCCTCCCGATCGTAGGGTTGCCCCCGGGTGCGACCTCTTTCAATGGGCTACCCGGAGAATCCAGGGAGGCTATAAGAAGGCTGGATGCGATCTTCTGGCAGGAGATCTCTACCATGGAGTGCGGGAAGATGCTCTCAGAGGTCAATCCTATCGGAGGCAGGGAGAAGGTCATGGCTGTTATGGACAGCCTTAAGAGGACCGGAAACTGTCTGCAGGATGTAATGTACGTGGGCGACAGCATAACGGACGTCGAGGCCTTTGACGTGATACGGACTGGCGGGGGCCTGACGGTCTCTTTCAACGGGAACAGATACGCCATCAGGTCTGCGGAGTTCGCCTGCATCTCAGGCGATGCGGCCGTGCTGTCAATCCTGGCCGAATCCTTTCTTATAGGAGGGAAAGATGCAATTATCAGGCTGGCAGACGACTGGAATCTATCCATCTTAAGGAGCGTTGTGGTACCCAGGTCAGTGTCGGAGAGGATCTCCCGTATGGAAGTCCTGCCAGTGTTCGAGAGGATATCAGACACCAACAGGGAGAGGCTTATAGAACAGAGCGAAAGTTTCAGGAAGTCCATTCGGGGAGAAGAAGCAGGATCGTTGGGCTGAAAGACCTGCTCCTCAGGGTCCTCTGCGGTTTGTCTTACCCAGGATGAAATCCTAAAGGGTTAACTCCTACGTGAGCTGAAGACGGTTCCGCGAAGGCTTCGGGTTGCCTTTTTTCGTTTAAAAGATACAAGAGGCAGGGTGGCACGTATTTTGCTTTTTAACTCTTATAGAAAACCCTAACTTTGAAAAATATGAACCCGTCCCCAATTTTTAAAGGAAAGATCAGGAATAAGCTGGTAATAACCTTTGTCCTGTTCGTTAGTGTGGTCGTCGGGGGGAGCGGCTGGTTCCTGTATTACTCAACCAAAAGGGGCCTGGAAGAGGAGTTGGGCAGCAAACTTATTGCTATTGCAAGGGTTGCAGCCGATCAGATCAATGCTGACCTGGTTACCAGGCTCGGGCCAGGGGACGAGGGGAGCCGCACCTATGCCAACTTTATGGCCAAGTTAGAGGCGATAAGGCAGGCGACGGGGGCAAAAAAGATTTACGTCTTTAACCGCCAGAACTTAAGCCTGATCGACACCGACCGGAGCATACCCATCGGCTGGGAGTACGTGAAGCTCCGCTTCGAGGTAAGTGAGCTTGATGCTGTATGGAGCGGGCGGCCATCCCATTCGGTCCTGTTCCGAGGCAGTGACGGGGAGTTTTATAAGACCGGCTTTGCACCTATCAGAGACAAAGGTGATAACATAGTGGCTGCAGTTGGCGTGGATGCAAGCGCAACCTTTATGAAGGCGGTGCAGGACTTCCGGCGCAACGTGGTCCTGTTCAGCATGGTGGGTGTACTATTCACAATTACCATAGGTTTCCTTCTCGCCAAGACCATCACCGATCCCATAAAGGCACTTGTTAAATCGGCCACCAGGATCGGTCAGGGAGACCTTGAGACGGCGGTGAGCATCGGGTCCGGAGACGAACTGGGCTATCTTGGCAGAATGCTGGACCAGATGAGAAGGGGCCTAATTGAAAGGGATAACCGTTTGAAGACCATGCTTGCCAGTATAGCACATGAGATCAGGAATCCCCTGGGAGGAATCGAGATCTTTGCTGGACTTATCGCTGATGAGTTGGAAGACGGAAGCAGGGGCAGAGAACATATAGAGAAGATCGGCAAAGAGGTCAAGAACCTCAACCGTATCATCACCGAGTTCCTCGAATTTGCCCGGCCGAGCGAACCGAAGAAGGAGCCGGTCTTGGTTACCAACCTGATAGATGATGTGGTCTTCCTGCTCTCGCCTGAACTTGAGAGCAATAAGATCTGGCTCCGCAAAAGGTTCTCTCAAGATGGGATCTGTGCCTATGTTGACCCTGAGCAGATGAAAAGGGCCTTACTCAACATCTTTAAGAATTCAATCCAGGCGATGTCAAGGGGTGGGACGCTCGACGTAAAAGGGAGAGGAGCTGGGACAACGGTGGTGCTGGAAGTCAGCGATACCGGGATCGGCATCCCGCCGGACGATCTGGAACGGCTCTTCGATCCCTTCTTTACCACCAAGGAAAGAGGGGTTGGGCTTGGCCTTTCCATAGTCAAGAAGATCATAGAAGAGAACGGGGGAGAGATATCGGTGAGCAGTAAGGTGGACGAAGGCACAAGCTTCACGATCCGGCTGCCTGCATTTGAACGAGGGATAAGCGATGAGCAGGATCCTGGTAATTGAGGACAACGAGACGATGCGGGATGGAATCTCACAGACCCTGAGAAATATGGGCCATGAGGTGATAGCTGTCTCCGGAGGTCCTGAAGGGATTAAAGTCTGCCAGAACGGAGGAGTAGACCTTGTCATAACAGACTACAAGATGCAGGGGATGGATGGGATGCAGGTTCTGGAACAGGCAAAGGCCATCGATGGTGACATAGATGTCATCATGATCACGGCGTATGGAACCATAGACCTGGCCGTTGAGGCGATGAAGAAAGGCGCCTCCGATTTCGTGACCAAACCCTTCTCGCCGGATGAGTTAAAGATCAGGGTAGAGAAGGTGCTCCAGTTCAGACAGGCACGGCAGGAGAGCAGGAAGCTGGATGAAGAGGTACGGTATCTACGCCACCAGATCGATACGCTATATAATTTCGGGGAGTTGGTGGGAAGCAGCGAAAGGATGAGGAAGGTCTTTGAACGGATTAAAAAGGTCGCCTCGAGCGACTCCTCCGTCCTGATTTACGGAGAGAGCGGCACCGGCAAAGAGCTGGTTGCCAGGGCAATCCATTCCTACAGCAATAGAAGCAAGGGGCCTTTTGTAAAGGTGAACTGTGCTGCCTTGGCAGAAGGGATCCTGGAAAGCGAGCTCTTCGGACACGAAAAGGGGGCTTTCACAGGAGCTATCAGGAGGAAGAAGGGGAAATTTGAACTTGCCGATGGGGGCTCCATATTCCTGGACGAGATCGGGGATGTCCCTCCGACCACCCAGATGAGACTCCTCAGAGTCCTCCAGGAGAGGGAGTTCGACAGAGTAGGCGGAGAGGAGACGATCAAGGTGGATGTGAGGGTGATAGCTGCCACAAATAAGGATCTGCCCGCCATGGTCAGGGGGGGTAAATTCCGGGAAGATCTCTTCTATCGCCTCAATGTCATTCCGATTGAACTTCCACCGCTGCGGGAGAGAAAGGAAGATATCTCGGAACTCGTCCACCATTTCCTGAAGAAGAAGTGCACCGAGCTGGGCAAGCGGGTGCTAAAGATCGACCCGAAGGCGATGGAGATCCTGATGGGCTATGATTGGCCCGGTAACGTAAGGGAGTTGGAGAACGTTATGGAGAGGGCTATTGTGCTCTGTGATACCGACAGGATAGGCGCAAATGACCTGCCCGTTCTCGTCCGAAACCTGGAGAGGGAACATATCCTGAAGCTCCCTGACAAGGATCTTCCCCTCACGGAGATGTTGGAAGATCTCGAAAGGCAGTTAATAGAGAGGGCCTTTGAGAAGGCCAAAGGGGTGAAGACTAAGGCGGCCAAGATCCTCGGCATCAAGACAAGCGCCCTGTATTATAAGCTCGAAAAATATGGAATGATCTAATGCGACCACATGTTGCTACTGCCCCACAAAGCTCTATGAAAAATGGAGGATGAACCATGGATAACAACCTCAATCAAACTGCAAAGGCCCTGAAGGCGAAAGGACGCACCGCTCACATACTGCAGTGCCTCTGGGTTTCGGGCCTCATGCTCCTATTCGTTTACAATCCCAGCCTCAATGCCGATGAGCAGAGGACCTCCCTTCTTGAGAATGAGATCCGTAACCTGCAGAGCAGGCGGCAACAGCTCGAGCTTGAGAGAGAAGCCCTGACCCGTGAGAGCGAGATGCTGGCTGAGAGGATAGAGGAGTTAAAGAAGAAAATCGGTGAAGGCATCGGAATTATCGGCGGATACAGGCTGAGAAGGAGCCTGAAGCAGTCTCAGGAACTCGCCGAACGGATCGAAACCATCCAGACTGAAATCGACAGCTTAAAGCTGGTGCTTGACGATAAGAAGAGGGACCTGAGGGTTGAGTATGAGGCCGAGATTTCAAACCTTCTAACCGAACTTGATAAGTCCCCTCCAATAGAGGAGGCGACCAGGCTGCTGGAGAGGTTAAGTAAACTGATAACTGCAAAGAGAGCCGTAGAGGAGGCCGCAGGGCAGATCCGGATAAAAGAAGCCGGCGTCGAAGGGATTCAAATTGAGAAAGGTGATACTCCAGAACAGATCAGGGAAAAGGCCGATCTTATCAGCGATTTTGTGGATAAGCTAAAGAAGGAGATCTCCCGGATCGACAGGAGGATAGAGCGGCTTCGTATGGAGAAGAAGACCGGTGAGAAGATGAGGGAATTTATGGAAGAGCTTGCCCTTTTCGACGAGAACATGCTGCGAACGGCGGGGTTACGGATTGAAGATAAACGGGCGTTACTGCAGAAAGAGAGATATATGGAGCAAGAGCTAGCGTGGGGGTTGAAAGACAGAGAAAAAGTCTCCCAGAAGATCTCATCGGAACGGGTCCCCGAGCTCTCCGGTAGCGGATGGGAGGCCACTGTAAAGGAGATCGAAAGGGAGGTGGGGAGGCTTGAACAGGAGAAGAGGAGGCTGGCCCGGGAAGCCACGGAACTGCTAAAAAAAGCCCAAAGCTTCTACCGCAAAGCCGCCGAGATATCAAGACCTGAAGGAAAAACCGGTGGACGGTAAGGCTATCCTGTTCTACTGTCTCCTGGGGCTATTTCCTTATCTTCCGAGTGGGACGGCCCTGGGCCTTGATGTCAGGTCAGCCCTCTCCTTCAAGGCGGGGATTGAGTATGATGACAACCTCTTCGAGGGGGTGACGGATAGGGCCGGCGGTCTTAAGGCTAAGATCTACCTCAATTCAGACTTCTCCCTCCTGGATTCGCAAAGTAACACCATCTCCATGCAGTGCCAGATAGGTCTCAAGAACCATCTGAAGCGCTTCTCTCAGGATTCCCTCTCCACCGTTAACCCCTTTGTAGGCTCTATCAACCTCCATATGGCCCGTAGAATTGCACCAGGGGCCGTCATTGGGGCCTGGGGGAGGCTCAGAAACA
>DTYK01000048.1 GCA_012961925.1 Candidatus Latescibacterota bacterium | reverse complement strand
CAACTCGCTTAAGCTAACCGGCGTAGGAGAACGCCTCTTCGGATGGCTGGTGGGATACTTGACCCCTCTTACTAACGGCCTTTCGTTTCTAAAAGATATAATACGCACACCTTTTGAAGGACTTTTGATGAGACTGCTGTAAATCCTATCAATCACCGTACTCGGGATTGACATACAACAGCTCCTCCGAGACCTTCCAGCGCTCATCGAAGAAGCCAGCGGCGATTATCCCTCCCCAGCCTTTCTCTTTCACCGCCCTGTCATAGATGAGGAAATCCGGAAGTCCGGCGCCGGAGTAAAAGGTGCCCAGCGTCATCGCAAGTTTTTCCCCCTCCGGGCTGTCTCCGCCCAAAACCACCACGAACTTCCTGTTATTCAAAGGATTGGGATAGAGGAACTGAACCGCCAGATCCTCCCCGGATATCTTCCGATCGCCCAGTTCGATGTGATCGTCAGCGATGGATAGGGGCAGATCCGGGTTGATCCTGCGGGTTATCCTGTTGGACGCCGGTCCTCCGAACAGGATGAGGTTATAACGCCTGATCTGCTCACGGGTCACCGAGGTGTCCGCCAGGATCTGTACGGTTCCGTTGGCCCTCCACCACCATTTCTGGGCCATGACTCGGGCCCGATGCAGGTTGACGTTGGTCTCAGGTTCATCTCCGAGGGTGCCGTAGACGAAGAGGAATGGAGAGAAGAAGGCCTGCTTGATCGGTCCATGAAGTACAGGGGTCTTCCGTAAACCTTTTACCTTTTCCTTGCCCAGATGGTATCTTCCTCTTCTTTTGTGAATGTTAATCGGCCGTTCCCCATTACGTTTCACCTTCAGCCTCTGCCCGTTCACGTTCAGAATCAGGGCCTTTTCGAGGCCCAGTTGGGAAGTGGGGAAGAGGGTTAGAGCTCGAACGTTGGAGAGCGAGAGGTCCACATGCTGGGCATCCCTCACCTCCGCAACTACCCTGCTCAACCGGTAGATTTTGTCCTGAGCATCTATCTGAACCCAGTAACTCCGGGGATTGAGACTGATGTTGGTTGTTGACAGGATCACCTTCTTCGGGAACGGTTCTCGCACCCTAGCTCTGAAGAAGTCCATCATTTCGGGATAGTCAACACAAGCAGTACCTTCCACCCCCTCCTGAGTCCACCAGTGTCCCTTCCCCTGCACTTCCCTGTAGACCACTTCATAACCAAGCCTCTTCAGCCGTCCCACCAGCCATCTGGCATGGGTGGGCGGAACCTCTTCGTCGTCTCCTCCCTGAAGCACGAATACGGGGAGATGGAGGGCGTTCTCTATGAAGAGGGTTGGTCTGTCCTCCAGCAGCACCCGATCCCGAAAGGCTATAAGCTCAGGAGGTGCGTAGATCTCGCTTCTCTGTAGAAAGAAGGGGACGTATAGCTGGAAGCTGGTCCATCCTGCGCTCGGGGCCATTGCGGCGAAGAGGTCCGGGTGGTGGAGTCCCACATGCCATGTGCCATGTCCGCCCATGGAGTGGCCCGTGAGATAGATTCGATCCTCATCAACCGGCAGCAATTGTTTAGCAATTCTCAGCGCCTGCAACGTGTTGAGTCGGCCCCAGTCCTGCCAGTCGAATCCGAACCGCCGCCTGTTCGTGGGGGCCACTATAAAGGCCCAATCTTTCTGGGCATATGCCCCAACCTGGCCGTAGGCCTCAACGCTTGCACCATGAAGGGTCAGTATCAAACTATACTTCTTTGCGGGATCATAGCCCTTCGGCGGAAGGACGGCGAAATACTGGACTGAACGATCGATGTCCGAGAGGAAGGTCACCTTGTAGGCCTTGCCAGGATCCACAATCTTAACAGGGATGGAACTTTCGAAGGGCTGGTTATCCGTTTGAACCGTGATTGAAACCCAGAGCGTATCTTTCTCAACGATCTGTCCCTCCCAGTCTGGAGAGGTCTCTAAAGGGAGGGCCAGTTTCAACACTGAGAGGGGTGGTAGGGAAGGGACGGCGACCTTTTGAGTCTTCAGATACGGTTGGTTTTCGAGGGTTATGCGGGCATCCGTAATCCTCCGT
>DTYK01000047.1 GCA_012961925.1 Candidatus Latescibacterota bacterium | reverse complement strand
GACCAGCCGTGCCATACAGACCTTTCTTGATCATTCATCTATCCTTTATACGACCCTCCCCATCTCAGCCTCACCCTCAGCACATCGTAAAAGGGCTTGCCATGCAGATCTATCAGATTGGCGGTATGGGGGGCCTTCTTGATGGCAACCCTTTCCCCTGACTCCAGATCGCACCCCTTCTGCCCGTCAGCGATCAGCATTACCGGAGGACGGTCCGACTCAACCTCCACCTCAAGAGCTGTATCTGCGGGGAGTATCAGAGGGCGAAGGGATAAGGAGTGAGGACATACAGGCGTCAGGATTATCGCATCCATACCAGGGTGCACGATGGGACCTCCTGCAGAGAGGGAGTGTCCGGTGGATCCGGTGGGGGTCGAGACGATCAGGCCATCTGCCATATATCTGTTGATAAGCCCCTCCTCTGTATTCACTTCGATCCTGATGAGCCTTGGTGAGGCACCCCTTTCGATCAGGATCTCGTTCAGGGCGAAGAACGTTTCATCCCCCTTGGAGGCCTTGAGTATCATCCGTCGTTCTATGCGGTAGTCTCCTGCCAGTGTCCTTTCCA
Organism: Candidatus Latescibacterota bacterium; assembly: GCA_012961925.1. Taxonomy (GTDB): domain Bacteria; phylum Latescibacterota; class MVCY01; order MVCY01; family DTYK01; genus DTYK01. The sequence continues at coordinate 6,738 of DTYK01000047.1, read as the reverse complement.
GGCCCTGTTCCAACTGGTCAGGGCCGATCTGTGCCAGAAAACCGAGGCTGCCCAGATTAACCCCTAAGACCGGTGTGGCATAAGGGCCAGCTATACGGGCTGCGGACAGGATTGTGCCATCCCCGCCTAAGGCTACGATCAGGTCCGATCGTCGGACAAGCTCCTCGGATGGGAAAAGGTTATCGGGCTTTCTGCCGCTCTCGCGGCATAGAGAAGAAAGTCCGTTATCCAGAAGAACCGCTATGCCTTTCCTATCCAGCCACCCAATAAGATCCTTTATAACCTTCGCCACTCCTGCTTTCCTCACATTGGCAATAATCCCTACTTCTTTTATCATTTCTGTTCCGCCTCGTTCAGGTTCGACTTGCTCTGGCTGTCTGCTTTTTTCTTCAGAAATTTCCTCACCGCCGCCGCTATTCCCCGGGCAGTGAGGCCGATCTCCTCGAGAAGCACTTCCCTCGGACCGTGCTGGATGAATTGGTCCGGTATCCCAAGCCTTTTCAGCTTTATATCCGACATCCCGTGTTCCTCATAGAACTCCATCACCGCACTGCCAAATCCACCTCTTATGGTATTCTCCTCAACCGTGATGATCTTTAATCCCTCCCGATAGAAGCGTCGAAGGAGCCTTCCATCCAGGGGTTTGACGAACCTCATATTGGCTACGCCAACAGATGCCTCTTTCAACATCTGGGCCGCTTGAAACGATGGCCAGACCAACGATCCGACTGCCAGGATCATCGCATCCCTTCCCTCACGTAGTATTTCACCTTTTCCTATCTTTATCTCCTTGATCTTCTGGGTCAGGTCCACCCCTGTGCCCGCACCCCTGGGATATCTAAGTGCAATCGGACCCTCTTTATAGTCCAGGGCCAGCTTCAGCATCCCCTTCAATTCGAGTTCGTCTTTCGGGGCCATAACCACCATATTGGGAATCTGGCGCAGGTAGCTCAGGTCGAAGGCGCCATGATGAGTGGGACCATCTTCGCCAACCAGTCCGCTACGGTCCACGGCAAAGATAACGGGCAGGTTCTGCAGGGCCACGTCATGAATGATCTGGTCAAAGGCCCTCTGCAAGAACGTGGAGTAGATAGCCACAACCGGTCTGTATCCTGCGGATGCAAGACCCGCAGCGAACGTCACGGCATGGCTCTCTGCAATCCCCACATCAAAGAACCTGTCTGGAAACTTCTCAGCGAAGCGATCTAACCCCGTGCCATAAGCCATAGCAGCGGTGATCGCGATCACCTCCTTGCGTTTCTGGGCAAGCTCCGTCAGGGTCTCTGCGAAAACCTTGGAATAAGCAGGCGCAGATGCCCTTGACTTCGGATTGCCCGTCACCTTATCGAAGGCCCCGGGGCTGTGAAACTTCGATGCATCCTTTTCAGCGAAGAAGTACCCCTTCCCCTTGATCGTATAGACGTGGATGAGGATCGGGCCGTGGAGATCCTTGACGTATTTGAAGATCCTGATGAGCCTGGAGAGGTTGTGTCCATCGACGGGGCCGAGATACCGGAACCCCATCTTTTCGAAGATCACTCCCGGAACAATCAAGGACTTGATACTTTCGTCGAGCCTCCTGATCGCCGCCCTCACCCTTCCCCCGACGGACGGGATCATGCCTGTCAGCTCCCATATGTCCGTTTTTAATTTAATGTAGGTTCTGGTTGTTATTATGTCGGTAAAATACTTTGCAAGGGCACCGACGTTGGGGGAGATGCACATCCTGTTATCATTTAGTACGACTATGATGTCCCTTCCGGAAGCCCCGGCGTTGTTTAGCCCCTCAAGGGCCAGTCCGCATCCCATCGCTCCATCGCCGATCACCGCCACCACATGGTTATGTTCCCCGGCCAGATCACGGGAATAGGCTATACCAAGGGCGGCAGATATGGAAGTGCTTGCATGTCCCGCCCCAAAGGTATCATAGGGGCTCTCGTCTCTCCTGAGGAAGCCGCTTATGCCACCGTACTGGCGGAGCGTCTCAAAGGCATCTCGACGTCCTGTAAGCAGCTTGTGAGCATATGCCTGATGACCAACATCCCATATGATCTTGTCCCCCGGGGTCTTAAATACATAATGAAGAGCGATCGCCAGCTCAACCGCCCCTAGGCTTGGTGCAAGATGTCCCCCTGTGCGGGAGACAACAGCTATGATCCGCTGGCGGATCTCCTGGGCGAGTTTGACCAGCTCCGGGATCTTGAGCCTCCGTAGGTCCTCAGGAGAGTCAATCGTGTCGAGGATCTCCGTCCCTCGCTTCTCAGGCTCCGCGTCTTGAATTCTGGTTTCATCCTTTCTTCCCTGATCAGTCATCCATCGCCCCTTTGTGTATGCCATCTGTTTCTTTTTCTTTGCTTGCCCAAAGAAGATGCTAAAGCTCCCTGTTTATCATATACTCGGCCCATGTAGAGAGCAACTCCTTGTACGTAGACTCCGGTATGTCATTGAGGTGGACCATTGCATCGGTTATATATCGCTCTGCTAAAGCCTTTGTTCGCTCAACGCCTCCGAGTTCCAATAGAAGCTCCTTTGCCCATGTTATCTCCTCGGCGGAAGCATTTTTGTTACCAAGGATCTCAAGCAGGCGTCGCTTCTGGGCCTGCGTTGCGTTCTCAAAAGCATAATAGACTATGGTGGTCCGCTTGCCTTCCCTGATATCAGAGCCCACTGGTTTGCCCAGCTTATCCTCATCTCCGACGATCCCGAGGATGTCATCCTGTAGTTGGAACGCAGTCCCACACTTGCTACAGAATGAGGATATTGCCTTCACAGCCTTATGATCCGGCTCACAACTGTTCAGACCGATCATAGCCCCTGCCCTTCCGGCGAATTCATAAAGTACACCCGTCTTCTTCCATAGCATATCAACTATGGCCTCCTCTGTTAAGGAGTCAACGGACTGCTTTGAGTACTGGATGTCAAGGAGCTCACCGGAGACGAGGATGTTGAGGACATAATTGTTCATCTCGTCGATCAGATAGAGTGCGACCTCCGGCCTTATACCATTTTCTGTAGCCAGTTCAGTAAAAAGGGAGGTTGCCCATCCATGTTGGACATCACCTGCAAGTATCCCGATGGAGAGACCATAATGTCTGGCTGCCTCCTCATCCAGTCCCGATTCTTCAACAATCCGCCGCGAGAATTCTTCATGAACGGTGGGTTTGCCACGCCTTTTACTGTCGTCATCGATGATATCGTCGTGGACAAGGGTCCAGGTGTGAAAGATCTCTACGCCACAGGCAGCCGGCATCGCCTTCTCCTCATCCCCTCCCAGAGCCCCGCAGGAGAACAGCAATACGGCTGGACGAAGGGACTTTCCGCCGGATTCGATGTAGCTGTAAGCTGAGTCATGTATATGAGCAAGGGGAAATCGTTCTCTGTACCTCTTTGAACAGAGATATTCCCTCACCCTTCTGTTCCGTTCCGAAAGCTCCCGGAGGAACATCCTCTCACGCCCTTTATAGTCCATAACTCCCCCTGGTTCCCTACTTACGTCAGGCAGGCTTTCCTTTTTTACTCACCCTGGAGATCTTTCTCCAACATCTCCAGACGGAAGGTTCCGCCGCTCTCCTTAACAAGTTGCAGGACTCGTTTCTTCGCCTGTTGCAGAAACTGCCCGCATTCTCTGGAGGCTTTCACACCCTCTTCAAACAGATTGAGTGATTCTTCAAGGGAGAGGTCTCCTGTTTCCAGTCTTCTCACGATCTCTTCCAGGCGATGCAGAGAGTCTTCAAAGCTTTTGCTGGCCATATCCTACTCCTTTAATCGGATTGAGGGTATGAAGAAAAAACCCATCAGGCCCGGGAGTAAGACGTTTATCAGGAAGAGCATGAAGGCAGCATTAAAAGCATAGGCCTTCTCTACGCCGAATCGGGTGAACAGCAGGACGGACGCAGCCTCCCTGACACCTACATCCACAGGGGTGATGGGAAGAAAGGTCTTGGCCATGAGGACGAGGGGTATGGTTGAAACTGCCGATCTAAACGGGATATCGGCAAAGGAGAGCACCAAAAGATAGAACTGCGTGAAATAGATCCCATAAAAGGTGGCTGACATGAGCAGAAGAACGAACGACTTCTTCGTGCTCAACCCCTCGAAACCTTCCAGCAGAAGTGCACTTTTCTCCGCGAAGGGAAGGCGGGATGAGATCCTGGCTATTGTCCTCTTAAGCAACCTGAGGTTATCGAAACATCCGGCAAGGACAAGTATGATTACCCCGAAGGCGAAGACAACAACCACGGGTGGTCCCAACAGGATCAGGCTGACCATCCCGGCGATCATTATTATAGCCCAGAGGAAAATCTTATCCACTGCAGTCAAACCCGCCAGCCTAAGCTTGCTTTCTCCCCTTATACAGACACCTCTGGCCATCTCACCGAGCCTTCCAGGGGAGATGAGCGCAAAGGAAAATCCAACCAACAGGGAGACAACAATCTCCCCAAGGTTTGCATTTGATTTGACATCCTTGAGGAGATAACCCCATTTGACGGCCTGGATAGATAGATTGGGTATCAAAAGGAGCAGGACCACGAGAAGGAGCGACTGGTTCATCTCTGACAGGGCGTTCGCTATCTTCTCCGGATTGATCTCCGTGATCAAAACTGCCAGCACTGCAAACATTATGAGGAATTTGATCGCTATCAGGCTCTTCTTCGACACGGGTAAATCCGATTTTATAGGGCTCTGAGGAACCCGATTTTTAACCGATGGCTTCTAAGCGGCCGATAGGTTATGTCCGGCCGACACCGATGGGGGATGACCCACCGCTAATTGTGAAACGCGGAATTTATGCTTCAGCATTTTACAGGAGTTAATGCCTTAGCATTTCATCTTGGGTAAGACATGCCTCCAAGCTTCTAGCTCTGGAGATGAAAGTCTAAAGACTGAACTCCGACTCAAACCGCTGAGTCTATCGGGGGATGAAAGCCTGAGGGCTTGATTCCTGGAGTTTCGTCTCAGCCACTTTTGCTAGCAACCCACTTACTGAAGACGTACAGCCGCTCCAGGCCCTCCGTGCAATTTCGGCACATCGCCAGACCATCCCTCTCCCTCAGGACCGAATCCCGAAAGCTCCGATATCTCTGGCCCTTCCAGATTTCTGCAAGACTCTGATGGAAGATATTTCCCATCAGGTATTTTCCCTCCACATCGAAACAGCACGGGACCACATCTCCATTCCAGTTGACCACCATGCTGTACCATAGCCTCCTGCATCGCTGCCTGGTTCGTTTTGGGATAAGTCTGCCGCTTTCAACGAGATATCGTGAATGATCGGGTCTCGAAGGCAGAAATTCCCCTGCCTCTTTGTACGACCCGACCCGAGCGGTCTTCACCGATATCCTGTCAACCCCGAGCCCCCTGGCCACAGCCGGAATCTGGTGAATCTGATCTTCGTTACCCTTCATAACGATGAACTGTAAGTCAATGAGCGGGAGGCTACTTCTCTTTCTGCGCTTGGTCTGGACCAGGGTATCTATCCCCCTGAGGACCTTTTCAAGGCTGCCGCCGACCCTGTACTTAGAATAGGTCTCTTTGTCAAGGCCATCCAGCGAGACGACCAATTCGTCCAGACCCGAGCTTATTATCCGATCAGAAATCCCATCCTGGGAGAGCAGATGACCATTGGTGCTTATCCGGACATAGATCCCGTGCCTTTTTGCAAGGAAGATCATCTCCAGGAGATCATCATTCAGAAAGGGTTCCCCACGGTTCCACAATTGAAGAAACTTCACCCGACCACCCATCTTTTCAAGGACTGTACCAAATTGGGAAACGTTCATCTTTCCAGACCGTCGAGCCGGGGAGGGTGATCCAGATGGGCAGAGCGGGCACCGCAGATTACAGAGATCGGTAGGCTCGACCGTAAGAACCAGCGGATACCCCCATATCACACTGCGACCCGAAAACACAGAAATAACATAACCTGAGACGACCTTCAGGAAATTCACAAACTGCCGGGGAGAAGGTATGAACAGATTAAGGCGATGCATTAAATATCTATATTTTGGCTGATTCAGCATCTGAAATCTATAGCGGGGCTCCGCCTCAAACCGACGAAATTTCATTTCGCTTTGCACAGGGCCCAGCCTTAGTAATTTCTACCCTTCCATTCGAGCCTTCCGAACAGGGCCAAGGGTTCTATTATGACAAGATAAGGAATGTGGATGAGCTCCGTCAGGGGCAGAAGCCAGAGCAGCCCTCTTCTTCCAAAGAGTCTTGTTCCTCTTGCTAACAGGCTCAGATCGAGCAGGAACTTCAGGCTGAGGCATATAAAGGGTGGCCATGCCTGGCCTAATAAAAGGCCGGCAGGCAACGTGATTAAAAGTGTCAGGTTGAAAAGGTAGACCAGAACCCCTGTGGTTATAAGCGACGGAGAATAGAAGAGGCCAGCGGATATATGACGTCTTTTCCGGCTGATGAATTCCCTGGGGCCTGCCGGCATAAGTGTCGGGACAAAGGTTTCCCTTGAGACTGCGAACCTCAATCCCCAGTCCGTCCGTCTCCCTACTCGCTGAATGAAGAGGTCATCATCGCCTGAGATGGCCTTCCCTGTCTCCCCGAATCCACCTACCTCCTCAAAGACCCTGCGTCTGTAACCAAGGTTCCTTCCGACACAGGTTATCGCCCTTCCCATCCCGATGCCGCCGGCTGCTATGGCCGCTGAGGCCAACGACTCAAGCTCGAAAAGCCCCTCCCCCAGAGACCGAATCAGATGGCGGAAGCTCCTCCCCCTTTCCT
>DTYK01000046.1 GCA_012961925.1 Candidatus Latescibacterota bacterium | reverse complement strand
GCAGCTGGCATCGCGGTGGAAGCCGAACTGGGAGCGGTCTTGGGACACGAAGCCGGCCCATTGCCCCCATATGAAGAACTTTTTGCTTCAGGCAAGGGATTTACAGACCCGGAACAGGCGAGACGCTTTGTGCTGGAAACCGGCCTGGACTGGCTTTCAGTGGCCATCGGGAATATTCACGGTGCGATTTCGGGGGCCGCCAAGGACCGGAAGAAAATCGAAGCGCGGCTGAACATAGAACATTTGGACCGCATTCGGGAGTCCACGTCCGTACCGTTGGTGCTGCACGGCGGAAGCGGTATCAATAAAGACTGCCTGGGGGAAGGAATTCGTCACGGCATTGCCAAGATAAACATTGCCACGACCATCCGCCAGGCATACGAAAGAGCCAGCGAGGAATCGGTGGAGAAGGCACAGGAAGAAGTATATGACGCTACTGTGCGGCTCCTTACCGAGGAATTGGAGATTAGCGGGTCGGCAGACATTATCAATCCACAAGATTAGTATTATCAACGAGGTAGAAAGGAGGAAGGAAATGACTACTGAGAAAACGACCTTTGCCCTGTTTTTCGGGAACCGGGGTTTCTTTCCAGCGTCATTGCAGGCAAGTGCGCGAAAGGAAATGATCGAGGTCCTCAACAAACTTGGTCACAAGACCATTGCCCTCGATCCCGCAGCCACCCGCTATGGTGCGGTAGAGACGCCTGACGAGGGGGAAAAATACTCGAATTTCCTTCGTCAAAACCGCGGCAAGTACGGTGGCGTGATTCTATGTCTGCCCAACTTCGGCGACGAGACCGGGGCCATTGCCGCGCTTAAAGATGCGGGAGTACCTATCCTCATCCAGGCTTATCCGGATGAGTTGGACAAGATGGCGCCGGCGTTTCGCCGGGATGCCTTCTGTGGCAAGTTTTCTATCATGGATGTCTTCACCCAGTACGGGCTGCCATTTACCGCCCTGAAACCACACACGGTTCACCCCGCAGATGAGAAGTTTCAAGCACAGGTTGATTATTTCGATCGGCTCTGCCGCGTAGTAAATGGTATGAAAAAGATGGTTGTTGGTGCTATTGGAGCGCGTACGACGGCTTTCAAGACCGTGAGGGTTGACGAGCTGGCGCTCCAAGGCCATGACATTACCGTAGAAACCTTGGACCTTTCCGACATTCTCGCTCGCCTGAAGGCCCTTGAAGATGCCGATCCGAAGGTCAAGGACAAAGCGGAAGTTCTTAGGAACTACGCCTCATGGGATGGTGTTCCGGAAACGGCTTTCAACAACCTTGTGAAGCTGGGTGTTGTGCTGGATGCCGTTGTGGAAGAGTACCACATGGACGCGTTGGCGATTCGTTGTTGGATTGAACTCCAGCAGCAACTCGGAATTTCGCCATGTGTACTGCTCAGCGAAATGAATGACCGTGGCCTCGCCGTGGCCTGCGAGGTGGACGTGGGCAACGCGGTGACTATGTACGCACTCAAGCGTGCTTCCGGCGTTGTGGCCGCCTGCCTTGACTGGAACAATAACTACGGTGACGAAGAGAATAAATGCATCCTTTTTCACTGTGGCCCTGTGCCACAGCGGATGATGGCGGGGAAGGGTCGGGTCACGGACCATGCTATCATCGCCAAGGTGCTTGGACAAGGCCGTTCCTATGGGTGTAATGTTGGACGAATTGCTCCTACACCTTTTACCTTCGGTAGCATGCTGACCAAGAACGGGCGGTTGTATTTCTACCTCGGTGAGGGGCGCTTCACGGACGACTCGATTCCGGATGATTTCTTCGGCTGTGCGGGCGTGGCGGAGATTCCAAATCTGCAGGATACGCTTCAGACGATAGGGTACTTGGGACATCGCCACCATGTTAGTGTCACCCCCGGGCAGGTGGCCGCGCCGGTTCGGGAAGCTTTTGAGAAGTATCTCGGATATGAGGTGAACATGGTATGAGCTTGCCGGAGATTGAGGTCAGCACTTCCGGTTGCTTTCTCGGAAGAGGGGTGGAGTCTTGCCAGTGACCACCAATCCTGCAGCATGGTACGACAGGATGGAAAACAAGTCGGTCTGTTAGGACAAATGAGAAGTCCGGACCGCCGATACAGAAGCCCGCTCCCGTTTCTATCAGACCGCTCAATGGCATGCTAAGTTGACTGAAGATGCCGGTGAGTTCTTCGTCCATGATTGATTTCCCTCCTAATGCAATTTTGGAATATTCGACAACGTTGCCGACGAGTTGCTGAAGTGAGACAGTCGTCCGACGACTAACCCTCGCCCGCAGCCGCCCAGATCACCCCTTTTGCGAAGTCAAAGTATGGCAGGATTCTCAGGCTGTCGATGTTGGCACAGGTGGGGAGATCATCTTCAAGGCCGATGGATGTCAGATATCTCCCGGCATAAGACTCCTTCAACATCTGGAGAAGGTTGCTTGAATAGTTTTCGAACAACCTTTCAGCGGCAATGGCGGAATCAGCCTTATCACCAGAGAGACAGGAGCTAATTGCACCGGCCCCGACCGTATCCTCCAGTGAGAACCTCCCTCTCAAACTGGAACAGAGGATCACCACATCACCGCCATCACTGGCAAGGAAGTCAACGACATATCTGCGATTCAGGAATGACCCGATCAAGACCTTCGAGCCGATCTTTGCCGCCTCGATGGCCCGTGTGCCGTTGGTGGTGGTCATCACCAGACGCTTCCCACCAACAACCTCCCGGTTAAACTCCCGGGGCGAATTGCCCAGATGGAACCCCTCAATCGGAAGTCCCCTCCGCTCGCCACAAAGGATCACATCCTCCTTTCGGGCGAGGGTAAGGGCCTCATCGACAGTCACCACAGTCCGGAAATCCAGTGCCCCGTTTGCCAGGGCCGTTACAATAGCGGATGTTGCCCGCAGGATGTCAATGACCACAAAGGTGCGTCCTGCATACGAATCCGGCTCAAGATCCGCAGGCGAAAAGAGAACATCAATCCTCAATGGGCCCTCCGATAATGCTATAAGTCCCGTAACCACATCTGAGTGGATCCCCTCTATCTTAAACCTGCCGTTTCAGAGAGCGACTTACGTACCCCAAACCATAGGAAGGGCTGTTTGGCATGGGCCAAAACTTTGCCCCGGTGTCTCAAGATAGCAAAATTGGGTGGAATGCGCAAGGGAAATGAAATACCACCATGTTGGGCTCAGCGGTGGTGTGAGATGGGACTTGAAAAGAGCCGCCAAATTGATTATAATATAGCCTCGGACGGTGGAGGATCAGATATGATGATCTGAGGAGCGATGACATGCGTATTACATTGAGATATGGCGAGGAGACGGTATCTTTTGATATCCCCGATAAGAACCTCCTCGGCACCCTGAGTCCCAGGCGTAAGTCTCCGGTCAAAGATCTGGTTACAAAAATCTTGGAAAGCCTCGAAAGGCCCATCGGTTCCCCACCTCTGGGCAGGATCCTCAAGCCGGGCGATAGAATAGCCATCCTCGTCGATGACCATACGAGGACCACTCCCACCAGGGAGTTCCTCCCGCCGTTGCTGGGCTATCTCCGGGAACATCAGGTAAAGGAGGAGAATACGGTCATTGTCTTTGCGTGCGGTACGCATAAGGGGCTGGAGAAGATGGGCGATAAGATAAGACTCCTCGGTCGGGAGGTGATACAAAACTACAGGACGGTTGTACACGGCTGTGACACGGATAATGTCTATATAGGCGAGACGAGCAGAAGCACACCTATCTATGTCAACAGGTGGGTATATGAGGCGGACAGGGTTATCGCCACGGGTAATATAGATCTTCACTATTTTGCCGGGTACGGTGGTGGTAGAAAGAGCATCCTTCCGGGGGTCTGCTCGAGGGAGACGATAATGCGCAACCATTCCCTTATGATGAGTCCACAAGCTCGGACCGGCAACCTCGAAGGAAACCCCGTCCACCTTGACATGATGGAAGCAGCCGAACGGGTGGGCGTAGACTTTCTTCTAAACGTTGTCTGCGACGGAGGTAACAATATCGTTGATCTCCTTGCAGGGGACTGGAGGGAGGCCTTTCACCAGGGCATAGGATCTGTCGATGAGATATACAAGATACCGATCAATGAGAAGGCAGATGTAGTGTTTCTCTCGCCGGGCGGCTATCCGTATGATATCAACCTCTTCCTCTCCTTCAGGGCTATCGAACATGCACTGAACGCCGTGAGAAAAGGCGGGACCCTGGTCTGCTGGGCCGAATGCAGACAGGGGGCGGGAAACGAGACGTACAGGAGATGGATGGAGGAGTTTTCAGCCGGAGAGATTGACACCCGGAAGCTGCAGGAACGGCTGAACCAGAAGTTCGAACTGGGCGGATATAAGACATTGTTCCACTACAAGGCGTTGGATACGTGTGAAATCTACCTCAGATCCTCCATGAAGGACGACGAGATCAGAAAGGTCTACAAGCTGAAGCCCTTCGAAGACTTCGAAGCGGTACTACAGGAGATCAAGGACAGGTACGGCCCGGATTTCAAGTCCTATGTGCTCCCCAACGGCGTATTAACCCTCCCCCTTTGTGAATCCTCCACATCTTGATTCTTGAAGTCCCATCCCGCTAAACTCCCTGATAAACTCCCCGATCTTCTCTACTGCGAGGTTGAACACCTTCTCCCCCGTCTCCTTTGTAGCCAAAGTGGGATCGTTGCAGATTGTACCAGGTTTGTAATAGCCGTCAATGATGAACTGCCTATGCCAGGTGGAGAGGCTACAAGGTGCAAACCGGCACTGTTTGGGCGCCGGATCGGCTTTGGCCTTGCTCATGTCCACCAATTCTGGTCTCAGGTAGAGCTGAAGGGAGGTCTCGATTTCGCCACCGTGCCAGTCCCTGTCCGTTCGACCCTTGAATATCTTCTTTAGTTCTTCTCTGGCGAATTCACCTAAGAAGGAGATCCAGCAGAAGCCCACCACCTGAGCATCGCCGGGGATATGCCAGTCGGGCCAGATGGAGGACCTTTTGGTGTTCAATCTGTCGATGACCTGAGGAATCCAGCGCTCGGTGGCTCCTCCATGGCCGTTTACCACGACAACCTTTTTAAACCCGGTTCTGAGATATGATTCCAGGATGTCGTTCAAGGCCTCCATATACACTTCCTTGCGCATCTTCACCATGAAGTAGGGCAATTCTTCAGGGTCCCATGGCGAGGGGGAAAGCCAGAAAGGGGCACCAACCAAAACCCTGGGGTCAGGGTTGAGCCTCTCTGCAACCCCTTTGCAGATGCCGGTCACATTGTCAATATCCGTATGTAATGGCAGGTGCTCACGGTGCTGCTCTATGGTGGCCACCGGCACTAAGACGACCGCCCCCGCCTCTGCTGCCTCCTTGACCTCCCCACGGAGCATCTCCGGGAGATAGAATTTCTGTTTCATCCCATCGTCTCCTCATAGTTATGTTTAGGCTCTGTTATTCCTACAATTCGGGCTCATCACCCTGAGAGCAAATAGACACTCCCCTGAAGCACAACCTCCTCAGGGATATCCGCCATCACCACAATAAGCTCCAAGTCCCCACCTTTGGCTAAAGGCTCGACCGGATGGGTGAAGGTAACCCAGGAGCCTCTGTGGATAAACCCCACTACCGGGGTGGGCTGGAAGATAAATTCCAGTTCGGTACCTCTAACTATCAGAAAGATGTAGTTGTGGGGAACATTGTACCCTAAAATCTGCTCCCCGTACCAGGGCTTGTCCTCCAGCCTGGTTTGAAGTGGAACACAGAGTAGTCCGCCCTTCAGGGCGATTTCAGACTTCAGCTCATCAAAAGATACCCAAGTGCGGTAGATACGGGTAATGCGGGTTCGATGAGTAAAAAACCCGTTCCTGAGCCAATTCGCCGAAGGTATCATCTCATCCTCTGAACCCTTCCTTTGATAGAACCTGATATCCATTATACCCCAATCCCCGGCTTTGTCTCCTTTCCAGTAGGGAACCAGCTTCACATAGCGAACTGTCTTCAGCGACAGGCTGATAGCATCTCTCTCTGCCCCTTTACGTGGGCCGATCTCCCACCAATGACCGAGGTCTTCGGACAGGAAGAGGGAATATTCCGGGGGAAAAGCGGCGCATTCTATTTCCACCCGACTGAGAAGGTAGGCCTGACCGAGGTCAAGCCGATAGCACATCTGCTTGGTTCGTCCCCGGGGGTTCACCCACCAGCGGGCATGTGCAGGGGCGTCCAACCACCCCTTCAAATCCTGGCTGAAGGTGCCATCTGGAAGGGAGAATTTTATCTTTTCCAACATTCTCTGTAATTCAGTCTCGGAGATCTCTGGAACCCGATCCTCCCGAAAATCGGAGAGTTTGCGGGAGGACTCAAATGGCAGGGCAGAGGGCGGAGGAAGAATAAGATTTTCCTTTATCCCCCCCTTTTCTGCCTTCTCTACCTCCAGCAAAGAGACCTCGAAGGGAGAAAGACCCAGAGTGGTCACCTCCTGAGGTAAGCAGATAACTTCTTTAGTCTCAGGATAAAGGGAACGTACGCGGTAGGGGCTCTCCTGGTCTACTTTCCGGTTCAACGACAGGTAGTCAGCGAGCTTGAGTTCCACCTCCCTTTCCTCGAAGCAGGGGTTATAGAGCACCAAAAATCCTCGGCTGTTAGAGAAATGGGCATACCCGTAAACTTCGCCTTTCTCAGGAATGCCCAGAATCTTCTGGGTGGGCAAGAAATGGGGGAATTCCTTTTCCAGCAAGCGCCAGACTGCTTGAAGGAAAGCCCAGTCTTTCTCCTTCAGGAGTTCCAGCCTGGCGTAAATCTGAAACCGTCCGTTGCCTCGTCCCAGACAGCTCAAGACCAGATTGTTCTCCCATCCTTCCATCGGCTCCCGGATATGAACTCCATCATCGTCGATAATATACCAGGGTAAGAACCTCTCCCGGTGCTGTACCAGCTCAGCCTGATCCAATCCCACATCCAGACTCTCCCTTAGACGCAAACCAGGCAGGCAGACTGCCCCCCGAGAGGGATTCGACTCCAGCATACATAAGAGCATGTCATAGTACATCACCCACCAGGGACTCTGGTTTATCCCCCAGTGGTGCTGGATTATGATCTCAGGATTTCTCTCTCTGATCCCGGTCAAAACTTCGATGAATGCCTCAAATAAGGCTTCTTGTGAATGTTCGAAGGTCGTCAGATGGCCATGGGTAGGATCGGTACATTCGGTGACCCCGCCGTCGAATTTGATCCATCCGAGCTGGTAACGGTCCATCAAGCGAAAGATCCCGTCCCTGAACTGCTGCCAGTATTCCCTTTCCGCCAGGCAGCGGAATGTGATCCAAACTCCCAGTTTGGTGTCCAGCTCCTTCAATTCTTCGGCTAACTTTCCAAATCCCTCCGGCCAGTTTCGTTTCCGTATATGCCAGGGCTCGTCAGGCCGCTCGGCCCAGCCATCGTCTACGATGTAATAATCGAACTTTAGCCCATATTTAGCCTTTACTTCTCTAAGAAGTTGCATCCTGGCGAGCGTCTGTTCCTCGGTTGCACCTTCTGAAGCATGAGTTCCCCAGTCGTTGTATAACGAAACTGGTGCTTCCCTTGGTTTCGCAATGGCTGTGTCGGCCAGATAGCGCCGGAACTGTTCTTTAATTGCACCCGATCCGGAGACTCCAACTATAGCCTTTTTACTGGTCAAAGATTCGCCCGGTCTGAGGAGTTTGCCCGGGTGATGCCGCAACACAAGTCCCTCTTCGGTAGTTATTTTGCTCCAGGTCGGAAATTCCAGCCCTATAAAGAAATCGTCCCCGATGAAGATGGGGTAACCCCTTTTCGGTGAAGTTTGCCAGTCGGAAGTGCGAAATGCCTCCACATCGATGTCTACGACCCAAACCTCGCCGGTGCCGATGTTCTTCAAATCGAGCCATTTGCGAAGGTAGGGCTCACTGGCCCGAAGTTCGTAGGTGGCCTGTACCTCTATCTCTTCGCCGGGATGCCTTAATCTTAAAATCATTCTCTGAACAATGTCTTCCTTTTCCGTCTCCCAGCCAAGCAGCTCAAATTCCGAGCCGGGGAGGAACTTACTTCGAACCATTAGCTGGGCAGTGAAGTCATCCTGTCGGGCATCTTCCTTCTTCCCCATCCGATGGCCGGCCTCCACCCGCAGGAAGTCCTCAGAGACCAGCCCTTCGCAAGCCTGGTGCGAGGATATATCTTCCTGGAAACGAGCCAGCCTGATGCCGAATTCCTCACCTGTCTTAAGCATCCTGCCGGTGAGGTGATTCTTGATCTCTCCGGCGATTAGCCTTCCCTTTGTTACCTCTAAAACCCGTTCTGAAAATTTGTTGGTAAGCAACGGTTGATTTTCAGCGGTCATATCCCTCTCCCCCGAGTTAGGTTAGGTACTGTCCACATTTTTCGTTACACAGGATATAGAGACGCAACGGTGCTACACTTGCCTACCTAATCATCACACTGATGATTTCAAACCCTCTGCAGGAGAAAACTGCCTTGTTTCCCTGAACCTGAAGCGGAGATATTATCTCTTCAGCGAGGTTCACCAGCCATGCCTCCTTGACAGGCCTGGAAAATTCAATCGTCACCTGAGCAGCTTTCCCTGTGGTTTCCCATCCTCTAAGGACGATACCGTCCCCATCCTCCGCCTTCTTGACCACGGTCACCTCAAATTCCTCCGGAACGACCGAAACGAAACTCCTGCGTCTTCCCCATTCCCCGGGATGTTCGTCCGTCCCCATTACCAGAAGGGGACTGTTGAGCCCGTGAGCAACTTTGACTACATCGGAACTGGCCCCACCCCCTGGATGGGGATAGAGGGAATACTCGAACACATGGGTCCCCTCTTCGGCAGCCAGAGGAGCGTAATAGCCCCTGTAGTCGGAAACGGCCCTGAGGAGTACGATCTCCAGCTTGCCATCTTCCACCCAATAGCCAGCCGTCCCCCTGTTGATCAGCGTCACGCCGTACCCGCCGTCGCAACAGTCCACGAAGCTCTGGGCACAGTAGTAGCCCTCGGGCCTTGGGCTCACGCAGTAGGGCATCTCATGTTTGATGCCAACTTTCTTCCAGTCGAGCCGCAACGGGAAACAGACCTTGAGGAAGAGGTCTTTCCCCTTAAAATCCGCCAAGGTCGTCCTGAAGTCTATCCTGGAAATTCCGAGGTAGAGGATGATCTCCTGTACCCTTCGGCAGCCTTCAAACTTGCCCTCCACCTTAAGGACATACGCCAGCGGAGTACGTTCGCAACCGATTGTGCACCCCGGGTAGTCCTTTCCCCTGAAGACCCTATCTGTAAGGCCCAGCCTTCCCTCCAGATCGGGCTCTTCCTCTTTTATCGCTATGAGTTCATTTCCGAGGAAGTCGGGGCTGTCGAGCACCTCTCGGCCGTTGACCTTGTCGAAGATGCTTCTTACGTAGCCGCTTTCAGGGTCGAGCTCCACCCGGTAAAATTCGTTCTCTATACAGGTTCCCTCGGAGGGCCTGAAGGCTTCCTTCGGCTTCTTCGGGAGGATGGAATAGACCGCATATCCCAGAGGTGGAAGGTCCTCCGCCAGAAACTCGAAGAGGACCGTCTTTATCCCCTTGTCCTCCCTCAGCCTCCTGTCCAAGACCCTATAGGGCACCTCGTTTCCCCGGTCGTCGTACACCGAGAAATCCTCCACGTGCCCCCTGAACACCGCGATGTAACGACACACATCCGTACGGGAGAAAGACAGGGGATTGAAGACCAAAAGCGGATACACCAACCCCGAAGTATCTATCCGCCTTGAGATGGCATCCAGCGCCTTTTCGGTGACCTCATCAGAGGTATCTACGACGGAAGCATAGCGGTTCATCGCCTGCTGGTATACGTCGTCTGTGTGGCTGCCGCCCATGATGTCGTGGAAGTGGTTGAACAGGAGCCTCTCCCAGGCTCCATTGAGGTTCTCTTTTGGATACGCCTCACCGAACCAGCTTCCCAGCGCCGCCAGTTTCTCGGCGGTCATCAGTTTGCTCTCAGCAAGTCGATTTAACTTCTTGAGTTCTGCGCGATTGCTGAAAGTGCCCCTCAGATCTCCGAAGGCCAGAGGAAGGTTGAAATCAGCGCTGTAAGTCGGCAGCCTCTCTTGCTCCACCAATCTGAAAAACCGGCCGGGGGTGGTCAACATCACGCTTTTGACGGTGATTCCAACGTCCTCTGCCGCCTGACGGACGATCTCTTTAATCCTCTTCGAATCCTCGTCCGGTACGTATACATCACATCCCCAGGGGATGAGGAGCTTATTGCCGGTGGCGTGCTCCACCGCTCTGCGCAGAGTCTCCTTCACATCACGCGCTTGACACCCGTAGTGGGCGGACATCCAGTGTGTCAGCACCTTGGAACCGTCGGGCGACTGGAACCAGAACTCGGAGCGTTGCCCCTGAAGTTCCGGAGGCACTCCGCGGGCGAAGACGTAGTATTTCATCCCTGATTTCGCTATTATTTGAGGGATCTGCCCACAATGTCCAAAGGTGTCGATGTTCCAACCGCAGAGGGAATCGGCGCCCAACACCTCCCTCATCCACCTTCTGCCGACTAAGATCTGGCGGATGAGGCATTCGCCGTTCGGCTCAGCGATCTCAGGTTGGACGTACATCCCGCCTACGACCTCGAAGCGACCCTCACGGATGAACGCCTTCAGGAACCGTCTTTCCTCATCGTCAAGCCCTTGCCAGAAGGCCTTCAGCACCGTCACTTGATCCTGACAAAAGGTGTAGTTAGGGTCCTCCTTCAGCAACTTAAGGGCACTGGCCAGGACCTTCCGGCTGTAAACCTTCGCTTTGGGGTGGTCCCAGTACCAGCAAGTGTCGATGTGCGAATGGGGCACAACGTAGATTTCATAGTTCCCATCTTCCATCTCTCCCCCCTTGGTTTTTAGTTGCAGAATTCTTCTTCAAGTTGAAATTCCAGCCGTCTTCATAAGGCAAGATCTTCAAATTTATGTCAAGTTCTTGAATATCTGTTACTTTTCTTTAGAAGAAAAGTAACCAAAAGAATCGCGCTTTTCGTAGGCGGAGGGGCATGAGATCAATCTCAGGTTCAGGAGAGTTGAGTCCGTCCCTACCCTGCTCCCCTTCGCGGGCCCTGTCGGGCCCAATGCCCACCCACCGGTGGTGTGAGCATCTAGGTTGGACCTGAACGCTGACGAAAAGCGCATGCCCCTCCCCACCGAACGCAGGAGCATATCTGGTGGCGGAGAGATAAAAGGGGAGTGCCCTTAAGCCTGGGCCGTTAAGACCGTCCGGCGAACGGAGCGGCCGTTTTTCCGCTTGTCTGGGCCTGAGCGAAGCGAGGACGAGTTTGCGGAAGGGCAGCGGAGTGAACCGAAGACGGTTCAGGCGAAGGCTTCGGGCTGTCCTTTCTTTTTGCTTCTTTTTCTTT
>DTYK01000045.1 GCA_012961925.1 Candidatus Latescibacterota bacterium | reverse complement strand
TACTCTCTGGATTATCACAAAGATAGGCTTAAAACTCCGTAAGTACAGTGCCCGTTCCCAGGAGAGGATGGCTGAGGTGACATCTGTCCTTCAGGAGACGATCTTCGGGATCCGGGTGGTGAAGGCCTTTGCCATGGAGCGGTTCGAGCTGAGAAGGTTTCGTAAAGGGACTCGAAACTATTTCAGGACGGTCCTGAAGCGGATCCGTGTGGGGCGACTGGCATCGCCGCTGACCGAACTCCTTGCCACGGCGGTAGGACTGGTGGTCCTTGTTTATGGAGGCAACCAGGTTCTGAAGGGCGACCTTCTCAGTCCGGAGGAGTTCATAATCTTTCTCATCGCCCTGTTCTCGATGATCTCTCCCCTGAAAAATCTGGGCCAGGCAAATGCCCGGATCCAGGAAGGACTGGCTGCGGGCGAGAGGATCTTCGAGGTCCTTGACACCAGACCATCCATTACCGACAGCCCTGATGCGGTCACAATAGATAAGGTGAGAGAGGGGATCAGGTTCATTGACCTCTCCTTCAGATATGACACTGGAGATGTGGTTCTCGATCACATTAACCTTGACATTAAGGTCGGAGAGGTCGTTGCCATCGTCGGGCCAACCGGATCGGGCAAGTCAACCCTGGTTGACCTGATACCGAGGTTCTATGATCCCTGGAGGGGGAGGGTAGAGATAGATGGCATCGATATCAGAAAGATCAAGCTCGGTTCCCTGCGCAGGCTTTTAGGGATAGTCACCCAGGAGACCATCCTATTCAATGACACCGTGCGGAATAATATCGCTTATGGTTCACCTGAGATCCCGGAGGAGAAGGTTATCAGGGCCGCCAGGGCAGCCAATGCTCATGACTTCATCTCCAGGCTACCCCAGGGCTATGATACGCTGATAGGTGAGCGGGGTGTGAGGCTCTCCGGAGGAGAGCGTCAGAGGATAGCGATAGCCAGGGCAATATTGAAGGATCCCCCGATCTTGATCTTCGACGAGGCCACCTCAGCCCTCGACACCGAATCTGAGATGTTGGTCCAGGAGGCGATCGAACGTCTCATGAAGGGGCGGACGTCTCTGGTGATCGCTCATCGACTGTCCACCGTCCAGAACGCCAGCCGGATAATTGTCCTGGATCACGGGAGGATAATCCAGGAGGGGAGACATCAGGAACTACTGAACCAGCCGGGTCTCTACCGGACGTTGTACCGGAGACAGTTCCGGGACGAGGGGTAGATAGAGACCCGCTTTCGGATCACTTCTTCTGGCAAACAATATTAATACCGTGCGTAGTGGGCGTTTCAGCGCCTTTTAGACGGTTGAAGCCTGTGTAATCTGGTGGTTGACAATTTAAGGGAAACGAAGATTGTAGCATTTAAAAGGGGATTATACTGATCGATATGCCAAAGAAGAAAGAGAAGCCCTTCTGGAGGAGGATCAGGATACCGCTTCCCTGGCAAAGGGGAGGTCCTCACTCCACCCCAAAGGGGAGAAAAGGCTATGATCGGAAAGCGGCTAAGGAAGGGCTGAGGAAGGAGATGGATGAAGTCGGGGCCTGATTTCCTGACGGATGCCCCTATCGAATTTTGTAAGAAATGCTCCCGGATCGTTTAGCATTTCATTCCTCTAACTTTTTGCCAGAGAGAACCGGGGATGAAACCCTGAAGGGTTAACTCCGTATTAATTCGAAGGGTGGGCGGAGTGAAGCCCATCCTTCAAGCTAACCTCTGCTGCAGGTATTTCAATCGCTTGGTTTAAGTTTAAGCACTTCAGGTCTTCTTTACGACTTTTTTCACCCTCTCCTTTAGCCTCTTCGCATAGCCCATCTCGGGGATAAATCTTGCCCTTTCCGCAAACGGAGCAGTTCTGCGTTTCAATTCTACCAGTTCGTATTTCTGGCTTCCCAGACCTTTGTCCTCCAGATATTCGAGCATGCCATCCATCCCGAATCCGGCTGTATGAGAGCTGAGGTTGGTCAGATCTGCTGTCCCGGGGATATCTTTTACCACTGAAAGCGGGTAAATCGGGGCAGAGCGTATCATGTCGAGGCTTGCTTTGTCAATGGCGACTATGTCGTTCGACGCCATGATCCCCAGATCAGGCACCACAGGGCGGCCCTGTTCGTCGGGGCAATCACAGTCCATGGTGATGTCAAGTAAAAAGTTTACGGCCAGAAAGCTCTCCTTAAATCTGTTCAGCACCCCCATTGCACCGTCCGCCAGTGCCTTGAAGCTCTCTTGAGGGCTGTGTTGTTCAATCACTATTGCCCTGTTTTCGCACACCTCTATACACAGCTTGCAACCCCAGCACTTAGATGTGTCCATAATAGCCTTTCCGTCAACGATCCGCACTGCTTCGGCCGGGCAGATAGTAACACATCTTCCGCATCCTCTGCATAGGTCACTGAGAAATGCCGGTATCTCGTGCTTATGGATCTGGATCTTCGTCTGCTTGGCAACGCCGCCCATCCCCAAGTTCTTCACGTTTCCTCCGATCCCGAAGGCCGGATGGAGGGTAGTGTGATCAACCGATATGAGCACATCGCTCTCATAGATCGCAGATGGGACGTAGACCTCTCTTATTATGTCGCCTTCAACGATGACTTTTGTGGCATCGGTACCAGTTATCCCGTCGGCGACTATGAAGGGAGCCCCGAGGTGATACAGTGCATAGCCATTCCGCCAGGCGGTTATGTAATGGCCAATACCCTCATAGCGAGAGAGGGAGTAAACCGTATTTGTATCGGTCAGAAAGGGTTTCCCGCCGAGCTCCACGATCCTCTTGACGAGGACCTCGTAAAACACAGGCGGGATCAGCCTGTGATTGAGATGTTCCCCGCTGTGGATCTTGATGGCCACCCTGTCGTTCTCATTGATGAGGTCCTTGAGGCCGACCCTATCGAGCAACCTTCCAAAGGCCAAGGGTAGAGGTTCGGGTGGGGTGATCTCGAACTTTCGTCCCGTATAGCCGCAGCCCTCACATCCCTTGCCTTCACATTCTTCGTGAACCCGGCTGGTCTGGCCAGCATTCGCATCGACAAAGTATACTTTTGACATCTCCTTTTATCCTCCTGTTGTAGTTGCTGAGTATATGGAGCGATAGGTTCCCGCATAGAATAGGATCGGCTGTTTGAAAACCATCAGTAGGCCAGATAGTATACAAAAACTTCGTATCTTTGTCAAGTTCTTAAGGCAGATCTCACTAAAAAACTCTTGATTTACCGGGCTAAATTGTCTATTTTTACTTGTGAAATTCTTCGGTGTCAGCTCCTGGCCAATGTTGGTGAATGATAGAAGACCTTTCCATGATTAAGCATTGGCGTGGCTATTACTTACATGAAGGCATTGTTATCGATTCTTCGAGAGTTTAAAAAGGAGGTTTGCTGTCATGATTAAGACCATGCGTCAGAACACAAAGGTCATACTCTGGATAGTTGCTGTGGCCTTTGTCGGGCTTATAGTGTTCTCATGGGGTATGGACATCTCCGGCATCAGGTCGGGGAGGGGTGGGGTGATCGGTCAGGTTAACGGGCAGAGGATATCGGTAGAACAGTTCAGACGTGCTTTGAGGCAGAGCTATCTTCAGGCCAAGAAGCAGTCCGATAAGGAACCGGATATGGATAGGCTTGTCGAACAGACCTGGCAGAATCTTGTCGGACAGATCCTTATTGCACAGGAGATCGAGGGGCGCAACATAATAGTCTCTGAGCGGGAGGTGCTCAGGTACATCAGGGAGAACCCGCCTGAGATCGTCCGAAACCAGGAGGCCTTCAAGACCGATGGGGAATTTGACCCTGCCAAGTATGAGAAGTTCCTGGATGATCCCCTGACCTATCAGGACGAGACGAACAGACGGTTCATCGCTTATCTTGAGGAAGTAGCCAGAGGTGCATTACGTATTCAAAGGCTTCAGGATCAACTTTTTGGTGCCATCAGGGTGACTTCGGCCGAAGTGAGGAAAGACTTCACTGACAGGAATGAAAAGGTTCGGGTGGAGTATGTATTCGCTGGTCTGGAGACGTTCAGGGACGTTGAGGTTGAGGTCGATGAAAAAGAGATCCAGGCCTATTATGATCAGCACCTGGAAGATTTCAGGGAGGCTGAAAAGAGACGGTGTGACTATGTGGTCCTTAAGAAAGAACCCAGTCCTTCAGATGAGGAGAGGGTGAAGCAGGAGATAAACGATCTTCTATCTGAGGCAAGGGGGGGTGCTGACTTCTCGGAGCTTGCGAGGCAGAACTCCGATGACAGGGCTTCTGCCTCGCAGGGAGGAGATCTGGGCTGGTTCGGGCATGGACACATGGTTGAGCCCTTTGAAAAGGTGGCTTTCTCCCTTAAGGTTGGTGAGATCTCGGATCCCGTAAGGACACCCTTTGGTTGGCATATCATAAAGCTCACCGACAGAAAGTGGGAGAACGGTGAGGAGAAGATAAGGGCGAGCCATATCCTGCTTGAAGTGAAGCCGGGTTTGAGGACACTCCGACATCTCAGGGAGGACGCAGAGACCCTGGCATCTGAGGCTAAAGAGAGGGATCTTAAAGAGGTTGCAGGGCGTCTGGGTTACGAGGTCAAAGATACGGGTTTCTTTGCCAGGGGCGGGTATATCCCGGGCATAGGGAGGGCGGCTCCACTCATCCGGTTTGCCTTTACGGCCAAACTTGGGGATGTATCGGATGTCTATGAGAACGAGAGAGGGTTTTTCGTCCTTCAGCTCAAAGAGCGGAAAGAGGAGGGCATAAGGCCTTTTGAGGCGGTCAAGGCGCAGATAGAGAGAAAGATAGCGGACGGAAAGAGGAGGGATATGGCCCGCAAACGCATAGAGGGAGTTATGGAGCTGATTGCTGGTGGGAGCACGCTTCAGGATGCGGTGAAGGCGGAGGCTGAGAGGTCTTCTGCGAAGCCGTTGGAGGTTGAATCCCCGGAGCCGTTTTCAAGGACCGATTATGTACGTGGCGTAAGCGATCAGACGGAGTTTACTCAGGTCTCCTTCAATCTACACGTTGGTCAAACCAGTGGGATAGTATCGGCCGGTCGTGGGTATTACATCATCCATCTTCTGGAGAAACTTCCTATAGATGAGAAGGAGTTTCAGCAGAAGGCTGAGGAGATAAGGCAGAGGCTGTTGTCTCAGAAGCGGTATGAGGCGTATAACGCCTGGTTCACAAGCTTGAGGAACAATGCCAAGATTGTGGATAACCGGCATCTCTATTACAACCTGGAGGCCGTGGAGTAAGGCGACCCCACACGCGCTTCACTTGGGTGAGGTCATCCGACCTGATAGGTGATTATCCCGGAAGTGCTTGTCGCCAAGATGAAGGAGGTGTTTGGGCTAAGAGATATCCCAGGGCAAGACTCTGGGAAGATCAATCCTGGTTTAACCTGAGGTTCTCAAATGCAGTTCGAGACTAAACGGCTGGATATAGTGTATTCAAAGAAGGAAACGATAGATCTTTTCATGTCCAGGTTGAGATCCCGGCTTGGAGATATATCCTTTTGGCAGTCCGGCTAAGGGTGAAGCTGCTCCGGAAAGTGACATTGATCTTCTGATC
>DTYK01000044.1 GCA_012961925.1 Candidatus Latescibacterota bacterium | reverse complement strand
GTAAAGACCCTGCAAGCCTGGAGGCTCAAGCTGGACTTTGAACATGACGAGATAATCATCGACCCCAGGGTGACCAAGCTCTGGCTGCTGTAGTTGTCCAACTATAGAGATATCCTACGCCTGATCTACCTGTAGGAGAAAAATAGTCGTCCGAAGGGAACTTAGAATCGAATAATTGTCTAAAACGTGGAGGTAGGCTATGAAAAGCGTGGTTTCTATTAGGCATCTGTTGTTCGGCCTCCTTCTCTTCCTGAGCCTGTTCCCATTAGGTGAAGAGCAGGCCCTGGCGGATCTATCCGGTAGAAAGGTGAATACCGTCACTGTAAGCCTCCCCGACACCACGGCAGGCCCCGGAAGCAAGATCCTGATCCCCGTATACATAGACGACGCAACGGGCCTCGCCGGTGCAGAGATCCTGATCGCATATGACCCTGAGGTTTTGACCGCCTTAGGCGCAGAGGTGACGGCCCTGACCTCAAGGTTCCTGCTCGCAGACTCGGTCAAACCGGGTATGGTAGCCGTATCAATTTCCAACGCCAGAGGTCTGACCCGTGGAAAAGGCAGCATCGTGGAGATTTCTTTCCAGGTCAATCCTGACGCCACCTTAGGGGAGACAACTCCCCTGATCCTGAAGAAAGTGTTGCTCTATGATGTGACTACAAGACCTATCACGGTTCAGAAAGTAGACGGCCAGCTTACAGTTAAACGCCTCATAATAGCTGGGTGGCGCTATCTTGGGCCCGATGAGTTCGTCGTCTATGCCATAGCCGTTGATCCTCAAAACAGTGGGGTCATCTATGCCGGGACCGAGAAGGGGCTGTTTAAGACGACCGACGGGGGATCGAACTGGATCCCGACACGACTCGAGAAGCCGGTCTTTCGGCTGGTCACCGACCCAGTGAAACCGGCCGTCCTCTATGCCCTAACCGAAGATGGAATTTACAAAAGCACCGATTCGGGGGAGAGCTGGACATACTCATTCTTCGTTCACAAAGGCTACCGGGCAACAGCTCTGGCCTTAGCACCGTCGAAGCCGCAGACGATTTATGCTGCTGAATATAGCGATGATACATATACGGGTTTTCTATTCTGGTCTACGGATGGGGGCCTAACATGGAAACTGAGGCAGAAGGCACCTTTTGCAGTGACAACTCTCGTGGTGGATCCGGATAACCCCAGCATCGTCTATGCCGGTCTCTGGACGGACATATCCACTGCGGGCGAGATAGATCTTAGCGTTAACGAGGGGATTACCTGGAGTCCCCTCGTGATAACAGGGGTACAGATCAGCTCAATCGCCATAGATCCCATGGACACCAGGGTCCTCTACGCAGGTTCACTTGGAGAAGGGGTCTATAAGAGCCAGGACGGAGGCCTTAACTGGAGCCGGATCGGTCCTTCGCCGACTGGAGAAGAGATCTCACTTGATGTGACCTCAGTGATCATCGATCCATCGGATACGGAGGTGCTCTACGCAGGGACGGATGGGAAGGGGGTCTACAGGAGCCGGGACGGTGGTTCCACCTGGACCACTATGAACCGGGGTTTGACCAACCTCTCGGTACTGTGCCTGGCCCTTGCACCAGAGGGATCCCTCTATGCTGGAACAGGGGGAAACGGGGTCTTCGGTTATCTTGCAAGGATTATTCCGATTCGACCGCAAGATATAGAGGTCTCACCGGCCTCTCTGGACTTTGGCGGGGTCAAGGTCGACAGTGTAGCCTACCGAATGCTGAAGGTCTCCAATGCCGGCGGTGCCACGCTGGAGGTGACCGATATCTCATCAGACTCCCGCCTGTTTACACCCGATCCCACCGCTTTCACACTCTCGCCTGGCGAATCTAAGGTCGTGAAGGTCACCTTCAGACCGATATCCCAGGGTCGGAAGGAGGCCACATTAACCATAACCAGTAATGACCCTGATGAGGGGCGTCTGACGGTTCCCCTGAGCGGTATAGGGTTAGCACCGGACATCACCCTATCGGCCGAGGCCCATGATTTCGGTGACGTAGCGGTTGACAGCTCATCCACCTGGGTGCTTGTGATATCAAATGAGGGTAATGCAGACCTTGTAATTAGCAACATCTCCTCAAACGACCCCCAGTTCACCGTATCACCAAGCTCCTTCACCGTGTTAGCTGGCAAGGTCCAGAAGGTGGCGGTTACGTTCATGCCCACCTCGATCGGAAGCAAGAAGGCCGTATTGGCCATCAAGACCAATGATCCGGACGAAAAGACTGTGACGGTCAGTTTGATTGGTATGGGATCGGCACCGGACATCTCCTTATCCGAGATCGGCCACGATTTCGGCAGTGTGCTGATAGACACCCCATCGGCCTGGACCTTGACGGTGTCGAACCTCGGCAATGCAGTGCTCTCCGTTTACACGGTCACTTCAAGCAGCCCGGAGTTTGTCGCTTCACCCGCTTCTTTCAAGGTTGAGGCCGGAGGATCCGTAGGGGTGACGGTTACTTTCAAACCGACCTCCTTAGGGCCGAAGAGCGCCGACCTGACCATTGTGAGCGATGACCCTGATGAGCCCAGGCTACAGGTGAAGCTCACCGGGAGTGGGGTGCCGGTCCCTGAACCCGACATCAACCTCTCGGCCGTAAGCATTGATTTCGGGAACGTACCGATTGACAGCTTATCGAGCTGGACCCTGGTGGTGTCGAACCTCGGAGGCCTGGTCCTTTCAGTGCAAAATATAGAATCGAACGACCCCGACTTTTCCATAACGCCGGTCTCGTTTGAGGTGCCCAAGGGCGGTTCCGTTAAGGTTACGGTCACCTATAGTCCTTCATCGGCCGGGTCAAAGACGGCAACCCTGACGATAACGACCAATGACCCCGACGAGTCGATCCTGTCGGTGACCCTCATCGGAACAGGCCTGGCGCCAGATATCAGCCTTTCCGACACATCACACGACTTCGGGACCGTGCCCGTTGATAGCTCAGCTACCTGGGTCCTTACCACATCCAATCATGGCAATGCCCTCCTTAATGTCTCCATAAATTCTGACAGCCCTGAGTTCATGGTTACTCCGGACGCCTTCAATGTACCTGCAGGTGGCTCTCAGGAGGTAACTGTTGAGTTCAGTCCGGTCTCGGGCGGATGGAGGAGTGCAACTCTTACGGTAACAAGCAATGACCCTGATGAGCCAACCCTGGCGGTTACGCTCGAAGGGTTCGGCGAAGTTCCAAACCAGCCGCCCTCCCTCACAATAGAACCTATTGAAGGTCTCCAGTCCGGTGATATCACGATACGATATGTCCTCTCCGACCAGGAAGGCGATACCCTCTCCATCACGTGCTTCTACTCCGCCGACGGAGGTAGAACCTGGGATCCGGCCACGGTCCAGGGGAAGACAGAGGGGATACTGCCGGCTGAGTATTCTGGAAGCATCCTCTGGAAGTCAGAGGTCGACCTCCCCGGGGTTGATCTACCGAACGTCCGGTTCAGGATAGAGCCGAGAGATGCCAATCCTGGCGCTCCGGACGAGACAGCCGTCTTCCACCTCGACAATAACCTGCCGCCCTCCCTCACGTTCACCAAGGTACCTCAGGAGGCGGCCAGGGATGTCATCATCTCATATCAGCTCTCCGATCCCGAGGGTGACCAACTGCGTATAATCCCTGAGTACTCCGTAGACGGGGGAGTTAACTGGTCTGGGGCCACCATTACAGGTGACACGACCGGTATTCCCCCTGCCGATTACTCTGGTAACATCACATGGCGTACCTTTGAGGACCTTGGATACGGGAGGTATGCGGACGTACGGTTCAGGATAACGCCCTGGGATAATGATCAAGGCACTCCAGCCGCAACAGATCCCTTCGGGGTGAGGAATATGGCAGGGGATTATGATGGAGACCTTGACATTGATTTTGATGATCTGACCATCTTCCTTGTGGCATGGGACGAGTTGGATCTCACAAAGGAGATAGGCCCGGCCTCAGGTGAAGTTCCAGACCTGATCCCCCAGCCGGACGGGGCCCTTGACTTCGAGGACCTGGCCGTCTTCGTGCTCATGTGGAACTGGTCGGCCAAAGGAATCGGAAAGCTTGCCAGGCCTCTGATGACGGAGGGCCATAGTATCAGGGCCTCGTTCGACCCTGAAGAGAGCAGAGTCTACATCAGAGTGGATACCGAAGGGCTGGAGGGTCTGCTGGCCGCCCAGCTCATAGTCGAATATGATCCTTCGCTTCTCAAATGCGACGATATTATGGAAGGAGACATCTTTTCAGCCAACCGGCTTTTCCTGAAGAAGGTCGATCCTGAAAATGGGGTGGTGGTGATAAACACGGGCAGGCTCGGCGGAACCTCCTTTAATGGGAGGCTCATAACTGCCCTGAAGTTCGAGAGGCTGGCAGATGGGGCAGGTGAGATATCGATAGAATACGACCTGAGAGGCCGCAAAGGCGAGAGGCTGGAGGCCGGACGGATGGTCCTCAGTTTAGAAACCATCTCTGCGAAATATGATCTGATGCAAAACCGGCCGAATCCCTTTAATACCAGGACTACAATAGGATACTCCCTGCCGGAGGCTGGATATGTGAGGTTAAGGATTTACAACACCCTTGGTCAGGAGATAAAGACCCTGGTTGATGGACCCATACAGGCCGGACATCACTCCGTGATCTGGGACAGCAGGGATGAGTCCGGTCAGGAGGTGACATCCGGGGTGTATATCTATCAAATCGCCGTTAGACCCCTCACAAGTAAAAGGCTTACTTTTAGTAGGAGCAGAAGGCTGATCTTGCTTAAGTGATTTTTCTAAACACGGAGGCGAGAATTGAGACGGATATGCTTGCTGTTGGTGGTGTCGCCCATTATAACATTCTTGGGTTGTGCTGGCACACCCAGGTGGACGAAGGGGGTGCCTGAGGGTTTGAGTCACTATTATTTTCAGGGGATTGGCTACGCCAGGACAAGGAAAGGTGCCGATCAATCAGCCTCTATCGCCCTTATGGCGGAGAAAGAGGGAGCAGAGGTGGAGGCCGTTTCAGAGGATAAGATGAGATACGTACAGACCAAGGAGGGTGAAAGATACGTCGAGGTATTCACCGATAAGGGAGTGGTTACGGTGAGGGGCACGGTACCTCCAGGGGTCCGTATTGTCGAAAGGTGGTACAACCGTTCAACCGGGGAGCACTGGTCATACGCCCTTCTCGCCAAGCCTGATGCAGAACTCAGGATCAGAATGGCGATGAGGAGGCGTCTTCGGTTCGTGACCTTTAAATCGCTATTTCCAGGCTGGGCCCAGTTTACCAAAGGACAGGACGGAAAGGGCTGGAGGGTCCTTGCCCTGGAGGGCTTCTCACTTGCCGGTGCAGCAGTTTTCAATGCCCTGAGCATCGACGCTGTCACAAAACGGGATAGGGCGACCGTCCAGAGCGACATTGATTACTATGACGCCTGGGCGAACAGGTTTTACTGGACAAGTGTGGGATTCGGGATCGTCGCTGGAGGCGTCTACCTGTATAATTTGATCGACGGGCTTGCCTCAGAACCAAGGCCCTATCAGGTGCTATCCTACGGGGGCACCGGACATCCGGTCTACTTGAGCCTTCAGGGGGGCCAAATAGCTTTAAATTTGCGGTTTGACGCCTTGCCCTGAAAATATGAACTCGTACCCAATTTTTTCACAGGGAGGAGAGAGATGAGAGTACCTTCCCCATTCAGAGGTCTTTTGGTCGAAGGATCTCAACGGAAGAGGAGAAAGATTAAGGTTCTATCCCTCATAGGCAGCTTACTTGTTACATTCTCCCTGCTGAGCTGTCAGAGGCCTACACCACCTCCCAAGGTTACGACAACGATATCGGGCAGGGTGACGGATGCCGAGACCGGCAAGCCGATCGCCGGGGCCATAGTGAGCACCGAACCCGCCACCCAGCAGGTGGCGACCGGAGACGATGGTAGGTTTCTGTTGGAAGCAGGCATTGAAGCTGCAAAGACTTACAAGGTGAACGCTTCAAAGGAGGGCTATTTCTCCAATTATGCTACTGTTAAAACGGTTGAGGGAGAGAACAGATTAGCAGACATCCAGCTTTCACGCCGCATAGCCGGCATATCAGGCACTGTGACCGATGCAACAACCGGCGAGCCCATCCCAGGCGTCCTGATCACAACAGACCCCATATCCCAGAACGTGACGACCGATAGCAACGGTAGATATGTGCTGGATAATCTGACCAAGGACATCGAATACAGGGTAACGGCCTCCAAAGAAGGATATGAGACGGTAACCATAACTGTGAAGGTTATAGAGGATAAGAAGTACCAGAGGGGCGATATCCAGTTGAAACGGGCGGAACCGAAACTGGGAGTCTCCCCTGACAGTCTCTATTTCCGCAAAGGCCAGACCAGCCGGCTTCTGACCATCAGGAACGATGGAACAGGGGTCCTTGAATGGAGCATGGATTACCCGACCTGGGTCTCCGTGAGCAAACGGCATGGAACCACTACACAACAGGATCAGGTAACAGTATCGGTCAACAGAAGTGCAATGCCCTCCGGCCTCTACTCGGGTGAGCTTACCATCCGTTCCAATGGTGGCGACAAGGTTGTTGGAATTACCGTGGAGAGACCCCAACTTTCGGTTGATGTTAAGGAGCTTGACTTTGGTACTTCAGTCGATACGCTCTATTTCAATATCTCCAATAGCGGCACAGGAAGCCTGGATTGGACCATCAGTGAGGAGATAGACTGGCTCAGGATTGACCCTGACAGGGGTTCCGCCACCGATGAAGAGGCCAGGATCAGTGTGACGGTGACCAGGCTCGGCCTGAGGGCCGGCAGCTACACAGGCCAGATAAAGGTATCCTCCGACGGGGGTGATGCCACGATCAAGGTCACATTAGAGGTACCGCAACCCGATACTGAGATACTTTCAGGACCCTCGGAGGGGGAGGAGGTTACGGCCCTGCCGGTCGTCTTTACCTTCGGCGGCATAGGGATAGAGGGCCCGGTGCAGTTCTCGTGGAGACTCAATGCAGGCGGGACTTCCGGAACCTGGTCGGACTGGTCTGATGAGGATGAGGCACGACTTGAGGACCTGGACGAAAGCGCACTGGTGGGATCCTACGTCTTCGAGGTGAGGAGCAGGTCCTCTGCCGGGGATGTAGACCTGACACCAGCCCAACGGAGATTCACCGTCAATGCGATTAGTGGTCCCTCCCTCATGTTCAGTCCCAGATCCCTCACCGTAAGCCCCGGGTCCGATTTTGAAATCGCCATCGTTGTCGATGAAGTCAGCGATCTGATGCTCCTCCACCTGGTCGTCGGTTTTAATCCCTCTGCACTTGAATATATCACCGTCGACCCGGAAAAGGACTTTCTTACGAAGGCCGGTGGGTCCCTGGTCTGGCCGACACCGAGGATAGATACCGTCAAGGGCATTATAGACATAAACGCAGGAGTGGCCCTAAGTGACCCACCGGGTGTGAGCGGCACCGGTATCCTGGGGAGGCTGAAGTTCAGGGCGAAGGGGCCCGGAATATCCACGGTAGAGTTCAAAGGTGGTTCCGAATTGAGAGATCACACGAACGCGGACATCACAGTCCGCCAGATGCTCGGCTGTGAGGTCGTGATAGAATGAGCAGATTATACGGAGTGCTTCCAATACTGGGGCTTCTTTTGGTGGGCTGTGCCGGGACACAGCAGAGGCCCCGGGAGTTTCCTGCCTGGGTTGAGAATACCCCATCGAGGCCTGATGCGATCTTCGCTGTCGGTTTCTCCCAGGCCCACCTGGACACCTCTGAGACCCTTGAGGAGGCCATCAACAATGCCTATGAGAACCTTGCAAAGTCCGTCCAGGTGAGGGTATCGGCCATCGTTACCGAATGGCGAAAGAGAAGGGATGTCTTTACACAAGAACAGATCTCGGAGAAGACACCCGAGGAGATCCTGAAGATGGTGGAGGAGAAGGCGAGGGTTTTGGACAGATGGTTCAACCGTTCCACAGGTGAGTGCTATGTCCTTATCTCCGTCTCGACAGGGGTCCTTGAGGTCCTGACAGCCGGTCGAAAACGGCCGGAAAGGACTGAAGGGCCACCTGAGTGGATAAACGTTGTTCCCCAGAAGAAGGGGTTTTTCTATGCCGTGGGAAGGGCGCCAAGGTATCTCGTTCCCTCTGAGTCTCAGAAAGAGGCGGAAAAGATAGCCCGGGCAAATCTGGCTCGAAGACTGGGATCTGAGATATCAGCGTTAGTCCTGGACTGCTTAGGCAAATTCGGCGGCGGTATCCAGATGATCACTAAGGAGGTATCCGAGGTATCACTCTCGGGGGTAGAGATCGTAGCCCGCTGGGAAGACCCGCAGAAAGGGGTTCACTATGCCCTGGCACGTATGCCCACAAGATCCATAAAGAGGGACGTACTCGAAAGGGCAAAGGCCGTCTTGAAGAAAGAGGCAGGGGAGAATGAAACCCTAACAGAGGAAGCCATAAAAGAGCTTGAGAAGGCCCTGGAGCGTTATTGACTTCATGAGACAACCTGAAGGGAGCAGAGATGTTGAGGGAGATTCCGGTTTCCACCCATTCAAGGAGCCAACTTCTGGATATAACGGCCCAGATCCAGCGAGTGGTCTCAGAGAGCGGCATAAAGGAAGGCATCTGTCATATCTACGTTCCCCACACAACCGCTGGTCTAACGATCAACGAGGGGGCCGATCCAAGCGTAAGGAAGGATATATTGATGGAACTTGATAGAAACATCCCCTGGGATGGAGATTACCATCACTTAGAGGGCAATGCTGCCGCCCACATCAAGGCGAGCCTGGTTGGATCTTCAAAAACGGTCTTCATCGAGGGAGGGAGGCTGATCCTTGGCACTTGGCAGGCCATCTTCTTCTGCGAATTCGATGGCCCGAGAAGGAGAAGAGTGCTTGTTAAGATAACAGGTGGTTAAAAAATGCCCTTCCCCGAATTTTAATTGGGGCAAGTTGTGGAGTTCAGCCTTCAGGCTTTCATCCCCAGATCTATAGACTCAGGGGTTCGTCTCACCCGAGATGAAATGCTAAAGCCTTAACTCCGGTTATCGAAACGGGAAAATTTGCTTATTACGATGCCGAACTTTTGTCAAACGATGAAGAAGATACCTAAGCTCTTTGGCAGTTCACTTTTGATATTGCTGTTCTTTCTGGCTTTTGTACCGAGCGGCAAAAGCCGGGCTGAAGATGGGCCTCGTATGATCGTACCCCCTGACAGCGTCTGGTATGCTGCAGAAGTCATCGATTATCGCTTAGATGAAAATACCGTCATACTGCTTGGTAATGCAAGGGTCAGATATAAAGAGATGGAATTGGAGGCAGGTAAGATCACATACCAGCCGGATAAAGAACTGGTCTTTGCAGAGGGAATACCCGATACTACTGATGATGGCCGAAAGATCACAGGAATCCCTGTGTTTAGAGATGGAGAAGAACAGTTCACAGGGGTACAGATGTCGTACAATCTGAGTACCGGAAGGGGAACGGTAATCCAGGGCAGGACAAGGTATGAGGAAGGGTTTTATAGCGGATCGAGGATCAGGAAGGTGGAAGAGGAGACGTTTATGGTTAAATCCGCTACATATACCACATGTGAACTGAAGGATCCCCATTACCATTTTCACAGCCATCGGATGAAGATCATATTTAATGATAAGGTGATTGCCAGGCCGGTCATATTCTATTTGAGGGATGTCCCTCTGGTCTGGCTGCCGTTCTTCATCTTCTCCATCCGCAAGGACCGGCACTCTGGCTTCCTTATACCCAGGTACGGGAGTAACAGCATCGACGGAAGATATCTCTATGATCTGGGCTATTACCTTGCGCCAGGCGACTATTGGGATGCCACCTTCAGGGGCAGGCTCAGGGAGAAGACCGGCTGGATGATACAGATAAGCTCCAGATATCATCTTAGAGGACGTTTCCGTGGCCACTTCGACGGTTCCTTTGAGAAAAGAAGGATCGATAGCGGGAACAGAAGAACAGGATGGGAACTCGGGGTGGGGCACATCCAAGACATCGCTGGGGATATGACGTTGAGGGCGAGCGGCAGGTTCCGGAGCGATAGGGATTTTTCCCTGAGGAACAGCACAAATCTCTATGAGAGGTTGAACCGAACCCTCAGATCCCACCTCTCCCTAAATAAGAATTGGAGGGGCTTCGGCAGCCTGAACCTCACCCTGTCTCACAACAAGAATCTGGACACGGGGGAGACCTCAATGTATCTGCCCAAAGTCAGTTTCCGTAAGCCCAGAACCCCCGTGTTCAGGCCATTGCCAGGCAAGTCCGGTGCCCGTAAATGGTATCACTCGATCTATTACTCTCTAAATTCGGGTTTCTCCAATTACAGGACGCAAAGTCGCCATACGGTGAACGAAAGGGTTAGGTTAGACGGAAGACTTGGTGTGTCAGGTTCTCAGAAGCTCTTTGGATGGTTGAATCTTGGTCCTTCCCTTGATCTGGGCTCCGTCTGGACTAAAGATCGGGGAAAGGATCCCTTCAGGACCGATAGCTACGGGGTCACACTCTCGGCGAACACAACATTATACGGCCTCTTCAGGCCTGAGATAGGCAGCCTGAGAGCGGTCAGGCATGTTCTCAGTCCAAGGATCATCTATACCTTTCGATTTCAGTCCCAACAGGATGGTTGGTCATCTCAACCCCGAAATCGGACGTCATCACAGAGGCTCGGGCTATCCGTAGGGAACATCTTTCAGATAAAAACCCGGAGGAGGAAATTTGACCTGGCGACCCTTGACCTATCAACAGGATATGATCTTAAACTTCACAGATTTTCAGACCTCAATACGACCCTGAGGATAAGGCCGGGTAAGGTGGTCAACCTGACCCTCTATTCGTCCCATAACTTCTATGACTCAGATGGAAAGCTCCGTCTTCTAAGTCCGGATTTAAAAAGCCTGAGCGTTGTCACATCTCTTCGCCTATCAGGAGAAGGCCCCAAGATGGCTGAACGGGCAGAGAAGAAGATCCCGGAGGGTTTCGAGGAGACTGCTGGCTACGTCACCGGGCGTGTTGAGTACCCACAACAGAGCTCATACGGGACAAGAATTAGAGGATGGTCTCTGGGGCTATCACACCGGTACTCGCTGACAAGAATAGGACTTTCCTCGTCTGAGATAAACTGGATAAAAGGGAACCTGAGTTTCGATCTGACCCGAAAATGGCACTTTGATTACTGGTTCAACTATGATCTTACCGGTAGAAAGATGACATCTCAACAGATAGGACTTTACAGGGATCTTCACTGCTGGGAGGCCAGAGCCGTTTGGGCGCTCTCAGGCTATCGGAGAGGATATTACATCAGGCTCAATATCAAAGCCTTACCCGAGATCAAGATAGAAAAGAGGAAAGGGGTGATCGGGCTTTAATTGTCAGACTATTAATTTTGAAGGGTTTTTTGCTAAGATATATCAAAAAATGGTTGACAATAGGGCTTTTTTGTGATATAATGTAAGCTAAAACCGATAGGACCTTCAATTTAGCGGATGAAGAAAGGAGGTGACACGATGACAAGGGAGGATCTGGTAGCTCAAGCTGCAAACGATGCGGGTGTGACCAAGGCCAAGGCCAATGCGGTGCTGGTTTCTGTAATGAACAGCATTACTGATGCATTGAGCAAGGGCGATAAGGTCACCCTTGTTGGGTTTGGGACATTTCAGGCGGCCAGGCGGGCGGCCAGGAGGGGCAGAAATCCTCAGACGGGACAGGAGATCAATATCCCTGCTACAACGGTCCCGAAGTTTAAGCCCGGTAAAAAGTTGAGGGAGGCGGTTTGTTAATTAGAATATAGCTTAAGGCTTCGGAAAGAGCAGTCCTGCGGGGCTGCTCTTTCTATCAGAGGGGGATCCATGAGGAAGATGTTCTAATAGGGTCATTTGTGACGCAGGATCATCGATGTTGAAGACCGGTCTCGTTTACGATCCCATCTATCTACTCCATAATCCGGGGAGAGATCACCCTGAGCGGCCGGAGAGGTTGGCCTTTATGGTCAAACATCTTGAGACAACAGGACTCCTGGCCAGGCTCCAACCAGTACCGCCCTATCAGGCGTCCATAGACTGGGTCGTTAGGGTGCATCATCCGGGCTATATTGAGCATGTGGCGGAGGTCTGCCGCCGAGGCCACGGATACCTGAATTCTCTGGACACAGGTGTATGCTGTGACTCTTACCATATCGCATTGATGGCTGTTGGCGGCGTGCTATCGGCCATTGACGCTGTAATGGCTGGGGAGGTGAAGAATGCCTTCTGCGCGGTTCGTCCACCGGGACACCACGCCGAAGCAGACAGGGCCATGGGATTCTGCCTCTTTAACAATGTGGCCATTGCTGCCCGCTATCTTCAAGTGAACTACCAGATTGAGAGAATCCTGATTGTCGATTGGGACGTACATCATGGCAATGGGACCCAGGCCACGTTTTACGATGATCCAACTGTTCTCTACTTCAGCGTCCATCAGTATCCTCACTACCCGGGGTCGGGAAGTGAGCGAGAGAAAGGGATCGACGATGGAACCGGATATACGATAAACGTCCCAATGGCTGCTGGTTGTGGCGATGAGGATTATGTGAAAACCCTTCAGGACCAACTCGAGCCCTCTGCTCGGAAATTCAAGCCGAACTTTGTGCTGATATCTGCAGGCTTTGATGCCCACAAGGACGATCCTCTTTCGAATATGTTTGTGTCAGAGAAAGGCTTTGCTCAAATGACAGCTTTTGTAAAAGGTATTGCTGAAGGATACTGTGATGGCCGCTTGGTCTCCGTACTGGAAGGAGGCTATAACCTTCCTGCCTTAGCAAACTCGGTCCATGTTCATATCTCCGCCCTTTGCGGAACGGGATGATGTCTGATATGCCAAGGATTGGAATCGATTTGTCGGGTAACCCCGCCCTTCTGATTCTCTATGTTCTCCTCTCTGTAGTTACGGTCTATCTCCTTTATCGAGGTATTGCTCGAGCTTTCTCAAAAAAGGTGGGGTGGGTGTTGGGTGGCCTCCGGTTATTGGTCTTATCTCTCATGCTATTTCTCCTGATGGAGCCGATTTTAACCCTGCGGACCACCCACATTGAGAGGCCAACTGTTGCACTTCTGGTGGATCGAAGCGAGAGCATAGGGCTGGTCGATAGGAAAGGCAGTCGCTATCGAACTCTTTTGACCCTTTTGAAGGGAGATGCTCTTAACAGGCTGAGGGCCGACTACTCGTTGAGAAGTTTCTCGTTTGCTGATGATCTTTCGGAGGATGAGCTCACCAGTGCTGATTCACTTAGAATTGAAGGAAGGGGAACGGATATAGGCAACGCGCTCCGGCAGTTAAGATCCAATCTTGAAGGACAGCGTCTCTCCGCTATTGTTCTCCTCTCCGACGGTGCCAACAACCTCGGTCCTGACCCCATAGCAGTCGCAAAGGAGATCGGTTTGCCAGTCTATACGGTGGGGATAGGTGATCCTGAAGGACCCGGGGACATCGCCATATCAAAGGTGATTTACAGCGAGATCGCTTATGCGAAAAGTCAGGTGCCTGTTGATGTGACCGTGCAGAGTTGGGGGTATAAAGGGCTCAGAATCCCTGTTGTTTTGGTTGAGGGCAACAACGAGCTTGAGAGGCAGCATATCGAACTCGCAGGTGAAGGAAGAGAGCAACTGGTGTCGTTCACACTGTCGCTTGAGGAGCCTGGATTACACAGATATAGGGTGAGGATCGTTCCCCAGGCAGATGAGATCTCGAAGGAGAACAACAGCAGGATCATCTCCATAAGGGTGCTGAAGGGCAGGATAAGGGTACTTCTTATATCGGGCGGGCCCAGTCCCGATCTGGCGTTCCTTAAGGGATCTCTGGAGGGGAACGAGGAGGTCAAAGCAGAACTGTTAGTGGTGAAGGCAGGGCGAGATTTCTATTCGGGCAATTTCCCGGTCTCTATTGGACAGATGAGGGGATTTGATCTGGTAATCCTTCTAAACCTGCCATATCGTGCTCTAACAGGCCGCCGGGAGCAACTTCTCCTGGATTTCGTGGGAGATGGCGGTGCACTGCTTGTAATCGGTGGGAATAACTCCTTTGGAGCTGGAGGTTATGCTGGATCACCATTAGCGGATGTCTTCCCTCTCTCAATGGAATCAGGCAGCAAATCCTTTCAGGAGGGTGAGTTCAGACTGGAGGTCACCACAGAAGGATGGGGGCATCCGATATTTTCAGCGTCGGATGTCTTCCTTTCAAACGGGGACGTATGGGAGCAGATGCCTCCGCTGTTAGGGATAAACAGATGTCCGACTACAAAACCGGGGGCAAGGGTACTGGCTCGCACAAAGGAGGCGAGATTGCCGCTGATTGCCCTTGGAGATTATGGCAGAGGCAAGGTTATGGTGGTAGCCTTTTCATCCTTCTGGCGATGGGATCTGATGATGTGGGGGATGGGTTCTACTAATCGTGTCTCCCAGGAATTCTGGAGGAATGTGGTCCTCTGGCTGGGAAGAGGAAGGTTGGGAGAAACAGTCGAAATATCTACGGACAGACTCACATACAGAGGAGGAGAGACCGTCACCTTTAGTGGTAAGGTCTATGGTATGGATGGTACCCCGAGGAAAGACGCGAAGATCATCGTCTCCCTCACAACCAAGGACCAAGAACACAGAAAGCTTATGCTGGAGTCCATAGGCAACGGGGTGTATCAAGCACAACTTCAGGGGCTCGGCCCAGGAGAATATGCCTTCAAAGGAGAAGCCTGGGCAGGAGACAGGAGATTGGGCCAGGACACGGGGGAATTCATTATAGGCGAGTATAGCCTTGAGTCCGGCCAACCTAAGGCGGACTTCAGGTTGTTGGAAGAACTTGCCCGCGGGAGTGGCGGAAGGTTCTACAGAGCGGAGGAGTTTTCACGCCTGCCAGGGGATCTCAACCTCAAGCGAAAAAGAACGGTAATATCGAGCAGGTTTGAACTCTGGAACAGACCCTGGTTGCTTGGACTATTTGTGGGGCTCCTAACAGCGGAATGGATTATAAGGAAAAAGAAGGGTCTCCTCTGAAAAATTGGGGACGGGTTCATATTTTTCCCGGGGAGGTTATACTGGTGCCAAAGGTAAACTTGATCAGTCTGGGCTGTCCGAAAAACCTTGTTGACTCAGAGAGGATATTGGGTCAGCTTGAGGTCAATGGGTATCAGGTTGTCGATCAAGCTCATGAAGCCGATCTAATCATCATCAACACCTGTGGATTTATTCAGGAGGCGAAGGAGGAGTCGATAGAGACTATCCTCAATGTGGCCCGCCTGAAGGAAGAGGGGACGTGCAAAGCGTTGATCGTTGTCGGCTGTCTTGCCCAGCGTTACAGAGTGGAGATCGAAAAGGAACTGCCCGAGGTCGATCTTGTCCTCGGGATTGACAAGATCCCTCAGATCACATACTTCTGCGACCGCATCCTGAAAAGGAGGAGCCGTACCACGGAGACCTGGGGCTTCAGACACCTGATGACCCCTCCCCATTATGCCTATCTCAGGATTGCCGACGGTTGTGATAACAGATGCAGCTACTGCGCCATACCTCTGATCCGAGGAAGACAGCGAAGCCGAAGCATTGAAGCCCTCTACATGGAGGCCCGTAAGCTGGTCGATATGGGTGTCCAGGAGCTTATTCTTGTAGCTCAGGATACGACACGGTACGGAGTTGACCTGTACGGCGAACCAAGGCTTGTAGAACTCCTAACGGAGCTATCAAAGGTGAACGGACTCAGATGGATTAGACTGCTCTATACGCATCCAGCCCATTGGAACGAGCAACTGATCGACTTGATAGCAGAGAACGAGAAGATCTGTAAGTATGTAGATGTGCCGGTTCAGCACATTTCGGACGAGCTTCTCGGCCTGATGAACCGGAAGACGACGAAGAAGGAGGTCATCAGCTTGATTGAAAAGCTGAGAAGCAGGATTCCTGGTATTACGCTACGGACATCGGTGATCGTGGGGTTTCCGGGTGAAGAGGACCGACACTTTGAGGAGCTCATTGAATTCATAAGGGATGTCAGGTTCGATAGATTGGGTGCGTTTGTCTACTCACAGGAAGAGGATACTCCTGCAGCCAGATTCGGTGGGCAGGTTCCTGATGGGGCAAAGAGAGAAAGGTTTCAGACGCTTATGGAGGTTCAACAGCATATCTCTGCCGAATTGAATCGATCAATGGTTGGCAAAGTTCTCGAGGTGTTGATAGATGAAAGGCGGAATGGATTCGGGTTTATGCAGCCACTCCTTATAGGAAGGGCCCAGAGAGACGCTCCTGATGTGGATGGTCAGGTGTTTATCACCGCGGGCCAGGCCTCTCCGGGAGAATTCGTAGACGTCGAGATTACAGAGGCCTATGAATACGACCTTGTTGGAGAGATAGCGACCTAAGACCACTCATCCAGAGAACGTTATATGTGGTAGACTGAGAGGTGTGGTCTCCAATCCACTGAGTCCGGCTTTACTTGTTTGT
Organism: Candidatus Latescibacterota bacterium; assembly: GCA_012961925.1. Taxonomy (GTDB): domain Bacteria; phylum Latescibacterota; class MVCY01; order MVCY01; family DTYK01; genus DTYK01. Next base: position 1,595 of record DTYK01000044.1, on the reverse strand, counting down.
TGACTTTTGACTACACATTTATTATTATTAGATACTATGGCGGCCGGAAAGCACATATCATTGCTCATAGTACCTGAAGACGGCTCTCCCATCATCAATTTGAGGCTGAGACGGTCCGTCTTTAGGTTCCTCAAGGGGCTTGCCGTCGGGATTATTCTCCTGGTCCCCTTGGCCGCCGTCTCTTACTGGAAGTTCTTCGTGGTCGCATCGCAGAACCGGAGGCTCCGCGTGGAGAACGAAGAGCTGAGGTCAAAGGCTGAGAAGGTGGCTACGCTTGCACAGGATCTGGAGAGGATCAAGGCTACCAGGAGTCAGTTACGGGCGATGTTGGGTGGGGAGGTGGGCCTCCTCGAGGAAGGCTATTCATTGGGAGGAGCTGATACTTCTGGGGCCATGGCCTTCTCCAAGGGCGACTCAAGAGGTTCGAGATTGGTCCCGTTCATCTGGCCTGCTGCCGGAAAAGTATCGGCAGAGTTTGGAGAACGTAGAGGGTTGCTTGGAGGAAAACATGAAGGAATAGATATTGCGGCGCCCCAGGGCACTCCGGTCTACGCTACTGCCGATGGCGAGGTTATATTCGCAGGATGGACTGACGATATGGGCAACCTTGTGATCATCAAACACGGGGATCGATTCTCAACAAGATATGGCCATAACCAGAAGCTCTTGGTTAAGAAGGGACAATATGTGAGAAAAGGTGAACAGATAGCCCTTGTTGGAAATTCTGGAAGGAGCACAGCCCCCCATCTCCATTATGAAGTCTGGGATGGAGGGAAAGCTGTCAACCCAAGGAAGTTCCTTCCTGAGCGGTGAGACATGCCCGGATCATGATGAAGGGAGGAGACATGGCCAAAGAGAAGATAGAGGGGGTAAATACGATCATCGGGAAAGGATCGGTGCTGGAGGGGAGTTTCAATATCAACAGCAGTATCAGGGTTGATGGGAAGATCAAAGGGAAGCTGAGCGTCTCAAACATCCTTACAGTTGGCAAGGAGGGCGTGGTCGAGGCCGATGTCAAAGCAAGGGAGGCCATCGTAGGCGGAAAGATTATTGGTACATTGGAGGCGAGCGACCGGGTTGTGCTCGAATCCAAATCCTCACTCTTAGGCGACCTTAAGACAAAGCTCCTGGTTATAGAAGAAGGGGCCATCTTCAAAGGTAACTGCGATTCTGGCGAGAGGACAGATAAATATGCGCCAGAAGCCGAAAAAGAGACCCAAAAGTCCAGGGATAAGGGTAACTATCAGAAGTGACTGCCCCTTGGAACAGTGGAAAAATTGTGGAAAACTTTTCGACAACTGTGGACAGGTTCAAGAAGTGCAACACAATCATATTGTTATATAAGTTGATGTAACACAAAGTCTGGCAAGTTATCCACACTTACGGTGCTTTTGGGGTGATTTTAAGCTTTGCAAAATTAGGCTCTTGGTGGTGTTTGTATTCGAAAAGGGCTTGTGAGAAGGATGTTTGGGGATATCGCTGTTCTGTTGGCTCTTTGGTGGAGGTTGCGTGAAGAGGCAGGTTCCTCTGGTTCAGATGATGGTGACCTATGGAAAGGAAGCGGGGAGTATTACCGGGCTTCCTGTTTAGTCCTG
>DTYK01000043.1 GCA_012961925.1 Candidatus Latescibacterota bacterium | reverse complement strand
GGGAGGCATAACACATTCTCCCCCTCAGGCAGTATTACCCTTACTGTTTTAAAAACATCCTGTTTTACTTTAGTGAGCGTGAGAGAGTCCAGCAGGACAGATTTGAGCCCCTTGATGAACCTTTGCGGGCCCACGACCCTGACGCTCTCCGGCTCCAATGATACCGGACCTACCTGGGTATAGCCATCGACCAGTTGGAGACTGATCCGTGGGACAACTTTCACCTTCTTCATTTTTAACCGATCGAGGGTGATCTTTATTGCTTGTGGCTCGACGATCTCCAAAACCTGGACGTTCAGATCGGATGGGATCCTGACGTCTTTAGGCGAGAGGTTGTATTCGTATCTTCCTTTCGACGTGACTTTCAAAACAGCTCTGGGCTTGGAAAAATATCTCAACTGTAATAACTGCTTTCCTTGTCCGTAGAACCTGGCAACCACATCCCTCGGGACGGAACTGGAGATGACAAACCCCGCTGGTACGTCCTCCACTTCCAGAGGGACGTGAAACACATCTTCATAGGATCTATTGATCACCACTAAGAACCACAAGAGGAAGGCTATGAAAAAGGCCCCGAACTTTGCACCGGGGTCCTTTAAGATTTTATTTTGCATAGGCTTATACCCTTTGTTTTCGGGAAAGCGGATGAAGCCTGTTCCTTTCTTCTCTCCATAAACCTCCTGTTATTTGTACGACTGGCTGATGTTTCTGCCAATACTCACTTCCCCGTTGTCTATCCTCAGGTGAAAGCCGCAGTCAGGGTTTGTGCATACCCAGGCTTTATATGTTATTGACGCCCCATCTCTCCCATAGTCCGAGAGCGGTACAAGAACTCCAGTTTCGCATCTCTGACAATTCGGAAAATTTGCAATTTCCATCTTTTTCCCTCCCCTCCCTTTAACATCTCATGGCTTCATCCGCTTTCTTGAATTTCTCAACCTCGATATGGGCCTGCCTTGTGGGTTCTGGTAACCGGTACCCTTGGCAGACCTTCAAAACTATGCTGGCTGATGTCGGAATGTCAACAAGGTGGCCGGGTGATACAAAAACCGGCCTTACGCCTTTCTTTGTTCTCAGTACCACCCCGGATTCCTTGCCCCCTATCCACAATGACGAATATCTCCCTCTCTCAGCGCCTGGCTCTTCATATTCCCCTATTAGCTTGGATTTGGCACATCCTATGGTCGGCATGTCGAGCAAGACACCCATGTGAGCTGCCACACCCAGACCCCTTGGGTGAGCAACCCCCTGGCCATCAAATATCACGAGGTCCGGATCTACCTTAAGGCCCTCAAAGGCCCTCAAAAGTGCCGGCCCTTCCCTGAAGGAGAGCAACCCGGGGATATAAGGGAAGACTAAGGGAGCTACGCCGAAGGACCTGGCCACCACCTTCAGACTTTTAAAATCGAGGACAATCACGACCGCAAATGTCTTCGTTTGTGAATATGCAACGTCTGCCCCTCCGATCAGGTCCAGCCGGCTAAGCCCATTGGAAATCCTCACTTTCTTAGCCAGTCGTTCTTGTATTTTCAAGGCCTCTTTAGCGTTAACGTTCCACCTATGGTTGAATCTGTTCTTCAAGCAGCACCCCGCTTCATACAAGGCCGCTCAACAGGACATCGCACAATGTTTGCATACTGTTATACAATAACCATTTTTTAATTTATGGTCAAGTATTTTTTGACAAACTGCAACCGCTACGGAAAACTCAACTTTTGCCCTCCATGCATCTAAATGACGTCGTCCGTTCTTCCTAAATCAGGGTTGGCAACGGCAGATAAAGTCCGGGCGGGGCTGCGAAGCCTGAGCGAAGGGAAAGACGGAAGAAAGTGAGATTCCTGGGACCTGAAGCCGAAGCGAAGGTTTGGGTGAGGCGAGGTGAAGTGGTGCTTTGCGCTCTGAACCTCGCTGAGGCGCAGACCTATCTGTTAGGCGCTGTGACGTGGCGCGGTCGATGCCGAGCCTTGCCCCAAGTTACGCCGCCTTTAGGCGGGGTAACCTTCGCAGAACCGCCCAGACGTTAGGTCGCCATGCTCCGGGACGGATACGAAACACAGTGACCCGGCAAAGGTTCGTGTTGGCGATGGCGCAGCATTTTATTTCCCGACCTTGCGGTTCACTGACATAGCTACTGCTACCGGCCAGAATAGCTCAAATCGGCCACGTCCTGAAAATTGGGGTGAATCCAGACACTATGAGGCGGGAAATTTCCCTTGTCAGCTACCGTGCTATGGACGACGAAGTGGAGTTCCTTCTCCTCCGGGACAGCGATAGAGGCATTGGTGGGATTCTTGGGGCTGTAGAAACCGGTGCGGTTCCGATTATAGATAGCCTTGGTCTTGGGATCGCGTGTACGCTCGGTATACATCATATGCCCATCCAAACCCCGATACACCACCTTCCCATCAACGTATACATCGGCAGAGCCCCAGGCAGCCAGAAAGGCACGTAGCTTAGGCATCACTGGGGGACCCTGCTTGGTATTGCCATGGAGATAGATGAAGTCAGCCACCCCGCTTTCCCAGAAAGCGGGCCCTTTTTTGGCGATGGTGTATACGATTTTGATCTCGCCGGTGTATCTCTTGCCCTTCTCAGGGTTGATTGTCCCATGGACAGTGACAATCATAGTGCCGGTGTTTCTCTGGGCATTGAGCAATACCCTAACTTCCCCGGTGAGAGGAGTGACCCTGGTACCGCTGTAGCTGAAGTTATCGCCATAACCACCAACCCTGGCCATCTTGC
>DTYK01000042.1 GCA_012961925.1 Candidatus Latescibacterota bacterium | reverse complement strand
GGTGGCCCTCATCATGAAATATCCCGGGATATTGGAGGCCGGAAGGAGGGTGAAGGAGCTCGTAAGCAACGTGGACATCTTCCCCACGATCTTAGAGGCTATCGGGGTCCCCATCCCGGAGAACGTCCAGGGGAGGAGCTTCTGGACCTTGCTCACTGGAGGGGGATACGAGCCAAGGGATGAGGTATATGCCGAGCTCACATGGCATGCGCTCTACGATCCCATGAGAGCCATCCGCACCAGGCGTTACAGATACATCAGGAACTTCCAGCCCGGATGGCCCATCCTCATAGGAGGGCCTTCGGCCCAGCGCTATGGAACTGAGATGATCGAGAAGTACTACGGTCAACCCCGTCCTGAAGAGGAGCTCTATGACCTGAGGATTGACCCCTGGGAAAAGGACAATCTGGTAGGTAGGCCGGAATTTGAAGAGATCCGGGCTGAACTCTGCGGTCGCCTTGTGGAGTTTCTGGAGGAGACCGAAGATCCTTTGTTGGAGGGCTCCGTCCCCCATCCTGGCAGGAAGGGATATGAGTGTTTCTGGATGAAAGAAGGAGAGAAGTTCGGACTGCACATAACCATTGACTTCAAAGAATATCCGATTTAGAACGGGACGTTGACCATTTGCCGATTGTTTGTAGTGTGCACTTCAGATGCATTGAAAAGGGCTGAAGCCCTCGCTACAAGCCGATTAAACTGTCAGCCGAAAGGAGCCGCCATGAGTTCAGGGACTTTCAAACTCCCCACCGATGAGTTTCGATTCACCTCGGAGCACATCTCTATTGGGGAAGGTCGGAAGCTCTACATCGACCCCTCCATCTGGTGTATCCACGGAGAATACGAAGCCTTTGACAAATACATTGTGACCCGGTCTAACGTCACCGCCCATCTGGTTCAGGTTCACCCCTTCACCCTGGGCTGGATCGCAGATCTCCATTCCGGCCTCAACCTCCCAGATAATGTCAGGGAGCAAATCGACAGACTTTCCCTTTGCAATCCCACCGTCACTGTGTTCGGAGGGGACATCGTAAGGGGTTCCGGCGAATACTCAGGCTCCGATATGGAAGACAGTTGGTTCCAGAGTGTATGGGAGTACGCCAAGGACAGGCTTTCTAATCAGCTTTGGCTCAAGGGCAACCACGACATAGACCCCAACCGCGATTGTTACTATAATTGGTTCGAGAGGCTTTGGGTCTTGAAGGTTGGTCGATTCAAATTTGTCGCCTTCGACGGATACAACGAACAGACACTGTGCCCAGGGTCGTGCTACCCCTGTCTGTCCTTGCCGGACATCCTCTGGCTTGCCCGGAGGTTACGGGAGGACGATTTGGAGAAGGTGATTCTGGTCCATCAGCCCCTGGACCAGTGGTGTGTCTATTGTCCCTGGGTGTTCAGGGAGGCCAACATCACATGCGCGTACGCCGGCCATTCCCATGACATCATCTATGCCCAGGGCCCCTATAAAGAGATCGCCGGTATACCGGACTATATCAACGGGAGCTGCTCTGAGGAAGTCCAGCTGCGGGTGGCCACGCTTACCCTTTTCGCCGGGGATGGGAAGGAGCGGAGCGTCTTAGTGGAGGGTGGCATCGGGATGAGAGAAGGGGGCGACGAGATAGAGATAACGACCCCGGTAACCGTGAATTGGAAGAAGGAAAAGGTCACCTCTGTGGTTCCTATCAGGCTGGCCCGGCGCATCAGCGGGCATTATGTGAACCTTATAGCCTGCCTTCCCTCTGAGGACAGAGGCTCTGTACGGATCAAGAGCACTCTCCGGGGGGCAAAGATCACCGGCGATGTGGAGATGTACGTGATCGGAAAGGACATCTACTCGGAGGAGAGCCTGTACGACTCTTGGGTCTGCTCTTGCGGGGCAATGTGGAACAGCTATCGAGCTATGCCCGGGAGGGCCGTCGAACTTGAATTACTGCGTTCGTAGTGTGCACTTTAGTGCATTCAGAAGGGTTAAACCCTCACTACGAACCTTACCCAAACTTCGGCAAACGGCCCATTTAAAAAGCCAAGCGAAAGGTTTTCAAGAGGGGGCAAATAATGAAAGCTAAGACAAGCACAGCTGGATCTTCCCTTCACATAAGAGTCAATCTGGGGAGCGAGGAGTACAAGGACTCAAAAGGGGAAATATGGCATGCGGATAAGGCTTACACCCCTGGCTCCTGGGGATGCCTGAACCTCCCCCAGACCGATGTCCTCACGACCACCGACCGCATCTCCGACACGGAGGACCCCGTGCTCTTCCAGAGCGTCCGGATGGGGGAGGAGATGATATATCGCTTCGACCTTCCGAACG
>DTYK01000041.1 GCA_012961925.1 Candidatus Latescibacterota bacterium | reverse complement strand
GTGCTGACGGTACGCCGGAACTGGGGTGGGATGGTCACCCTCGAGGTACTATTTGAGGCCTCCTCAAGTGGATTGGATATCTATGAGGATCCTGTGGCTTATGGTTCCCTTAGCCTCCTGAACTACCCCAACCCTTTTAACCTTCATACCATTATAAGCTTTAATATCCCCTTTCAGACAGAGGCTGCCTTGGACGTCTACGATCTGAAAGGGCGAACGGTGAGGAGACTTTTCGAAGGAGGGCTGGAAGAAGGTCCTCATCGCATAGTATGGGACGGGAGGGATGGTTCAGGCCGGCCTGTCGCCTCAGGGGTCTATCTGTGTCGTCTTCGGACGGAAAGGGAGATCAAAAGCCGTAAGATGCTGCTTCTCAGATGAAAGCGGGACCCTGGAGGTTTTTCATCCAGCGGCTTACCGTTGCATAGGGATGAAGTGGTCTAATTTCAAAACTTAAAGGAGGAGGCAATGTCCGTCCGTGTGGCTTTTCTGGGTGCTGGAGGGATTGCAAAGACGCATATGGATATCCTGGCTAAAATGGATGATGTCCGTATGGTTGCCTTCTGTGACGTCGATCCACAGAGGGCGAATGAGGCTGCAAACCAGTATGATGGGAGGGCATATACCGATTTCAGAGAGATGCTTGAGAAGGAGGATTTTGAAGCGCTTTACGTCTGTCTTCCTCCCTTTGCCCATGAGGACCAGGAGCTTCTGGCAACGAAGAAGGGGATCCATCTCTTTGTAGAGAAACCCGTTGCCTTAGACGCCGAGACAGCGGACCGGGTCAGTGAAGCGATCGAAAAGAACGGCACGATCTCCAGTGTGGGCTATAACTGGCGGTATCTGGATTTAACGGGAAGGATGGCCGAGGTACTGAAGAGAAAAAAGATATCCTTCGCCCTTGGTAGCTGGATAGGGGGGTTCGTATCTGTGCCCTGGTGGAGGGTGATGGGCAAAAGCGGGGGGCAGATGGTGGAACAGACCACCCATATCTTTGACCTCGCCCGCTACTTCCTCGGTGAGGTCAAGACCGTTTACGCCATCGCCAACTCCGGAACCATGCTCGATATACCAGAATATGACATACATGACTCCTCCACCGTTAGCCTCTTCTTCCACAGTGGTGCTATCTGTAACATCACTTCAGCCTGTATAGCAGGCCAGAGCCCAATGGTCGCCCTGAAGGTCTACACCCGGGACCTCACGGTGGAGAATGATTACCAGAGGCTCACCATCTACAGACCAGGGCACCGGGAGGTCATAGAGAACGGGAATAACCCCTATCTCGAAGAGGATAAAGCCTTTATAGATGCCGTTCGCACCGGAGATACCTCAAAGATTCACTCCACCTATTCTGATGCCGTCAGGACACTGAAGGTCACGCTTGCGGCGAACGAATCGATTAAAGGGGGGAAACCGGTCCAGCTTCAATATTGACCGAACAGGTGGTGCCCCTAATGCCAAAGCAGAAGACAAGATATGTCTGTCAATCCTGCGGTGCTACCGCCTTAAGGTGGTTCGGCAGGTGTCCGGGTTGTGGCCAATGGAACACCTGTGCAGAGGAGTCTGCCCAGGAGGAGACAAAACGCCCGTTACAGTTTTCTGCTGGGCCTCCGGCGCCCATCACCGAAGTGGAAATGACCACTGAGGAGCGCCATCGCACAGAGATATCCGAATTCGACAGGGTTCTGGGCGGTGGGATTGTGCCGGGTTCAATAGTGCTTGTGGGAGGAGATCCCGGGATCGGAAAGTCGACCCTGTTGCTTCAGGTCTCGGGAAAACTGGGTTCTGATGGGCAGAAGGTGCTATATGTCTCCGGAGAGGAATCTCCCAGACAGACAAGGATGAGAGCCGGCAGGATTGGAGCGCTCACCGGTAATCTCTTCGTTCTCTCTGAAACCAACCTCGATGTCATCACTTCAGAGGCAGAGAAACTCTCCCCATCGATGGTGGTCATCGATTCTGTTCAGACGGTCTATTCGCCTGAGCTTGAGAGTGCTCCGGGCAGTATCTCTCAGGTCAGGGAGTGTGCCGGTATACTGATGCACCTTGCGAAGAGAACCGGCATCCCCGTCTTCCTGGTTGGGCATGTCACGAAGGAAGGAGCCATAGCCGGGCCAAAGGTCCTGGAGCACATAGTGGACACTGTCCTGTACCTGGAGGGAGAGAGGCACCATTCATACAGAATACTCCGGGCTGCCAAGAATCGATTCGGTTCGACCAACGAGATCGGTGTGTTTGAGATGGAGGAGGAGGGGATGGTCGGGATAGAAAATCCGTCAGAGGTCTTCCTTTCCGAGAGGTCGGGGACTGAGTCGGGCTCGGTGGTGGTCTGCAGTATTGAAGGGACAAGACCTATACTGGTAGAGATACAGGCGCTGGTGAGCCCTGCTAATTTCGGTTATCCCCAGCGTGTTGCTGCAGGCATCGACAACAGAAGGCTTTCCATATTGATCGCTGTGCTTGAGAAGAGGGCTGGCCTGACGCTCGGGACCCAGGACGTCTTTATCAAAGTGGCCGGCGGCGTCAGGATCGAGGAGCCATCGGTTGACCTCGGGATCGCGACGGCCATCAGTTCCAGCTTCAGGGATGCACCCGTCGATCCCGACACCGTGGTCATAGGCGAGGTGGGACTGGGTGGTGAGATCAGGCCCGTTGGAGGGATCGACAAAAGGGTCAAAGAGGCCGCAAAACTCGGATTCCGCAGGTGTATTATTGCTAAGGGTAACCTGAAAGGGCTCAGAAAACCCGACGAAATGGAGACCGTCGCCGTAAAGACGGTCGAAGAGGCGTTGAGAGAGGCTCTGTGAGATATGAAGCTCTTCCTCCGCATATTGAGGCGCATCAAGCCTTACTGGGCCTATCTGTCCGGCTCAATGATATGTATGGTCTTCTACGCCCTTTTCAGCAGCGTCAGCCTATGGATGGCTATCCCCTTCATCAAGACCATCTTCTACCCCCAGAAGACCACCCTCGAAAGGATCGAACAGGAAGAACGGGTGGATAAAACACCTGGTAACCCATACTTCCTCAATAACATAAAGATGAGATTGAGGGAGAAGACCGATAGTCTCATCTCCGGGCCGACCGGGCGTGATACCCTCAGAAGGGTGTGCCTGATCCTCTTTCTGGCCATCCTTTTCAAGAACCTGTTCGGTTACGGACAGGGTTATCTGATGGCCCATGTGGAGGAAGGTGTCTCAAAGGACCTCAGGGACTCCATCTATGAACATTTCCAAAGGCTCCCATTAGGCTACTTTAACAAGGAGCGTGCAGGGGTTCTCATCTCCAGGGTCACAAACGACGTAGGGGTTCTTAACCGGTCTCTGAGAGTTATCTTCACAAATCTCAGCCGTGATCCCCTTTTGATCCTTTTTTACACGGCGATTATCGTGGTTTTAAGCTGGAAACTCACTCTGCTTGCGTTCACGGTGATGCCTG
>DTYK01000040.1 GCA_012961925.1 Candidatus Latescibacterota bacterium | reverse complement strand
GATATCGCCAAGACTCTACATGAGCTGAGGAAGATAGGCTACCAGGCCGTTCAGGTCTCAGGTATAGGGCCAATAGAACCCCGGGAGCTAAAAAATATCCTGGACGATGAGGGCCTGTATGCTTGTGCCACGCACGTTGACTACGAAAGGTTGGCAAAGGAGACCGAAAAGGTGATCGAGGAGCAAAGGATCCTCGAAGCACCCCATGTTGCCTGTCCAGCGTTGCCTTCCGAGTACCACAACGAAGAGGGATACAAAAAGGTCGCTATGGAACTCTCAAAGGCCGGAAAGATCCTCAAGGAGCACGGGTTTACCCTGTCTTATCACAACCACGCCTTCGAGTTCGAAAAATACGGGGATAGGATTGGCCTGGAGATCCTTTTCGATGAGAGCGATCCTGAATACCTTCAGGCGGAGATAGACACCTACTGGGTGCAGTACGGCGGAGGGGACCCTGTTGCCTGGTGCCGAAGGCTCAAGGACAGGCTTCCCTTAGCTCACCTTAAGGATATGGGTATAAAGGAGAACAAGCAGATCATGACCGAGGTGGGAGAGGGCAATCTCAATTGGGAAGCAATCCTTGAGGCCTGCCGGGAGGCCGGAACCCAGTGGTACCTGGTGGAGCAGGATGTATGTCAGAGGCATCCTCTGGAGAGTCTCAAGATCAGCTTGGAGAATCTGAGGAAGATGGGACTTTACTGAGGAGGGGGAGATGGAAGGCAGACCGAACGTGCTGGTGGTAGTCACGGATCAGCAGCGCTGGGATACGGCCGGTTGCTACGGCAGCCCTATGGATTTAACCCCTAACCTCGACCGAATGGCGAAGCGGGGGGTGCAATTCGAATATGCCTTCACCTGTCAACCGGTATGCGCCCCTGCACGGGCTTCCTTCCAGACTGGCAAATACGCCACCGCCCACGGCGTCTGGAAGAACCACATCCCCATACCACAGGGGGAGAAGACCCTGGCCCACTGCTTCAAAGAAGGCGGAGCTGCCACGAGTCCTCCATACGCATCCCGATGGTCATACGGGGTCCAGGGTTCGATCGTTCAAAGGTGATACGGGAGCTTGTGAGCTTGGTGGATCTACCCCCCACACTGCTCGATGTTGCCGGCACCCCGGTTCCACCAACTATGCAGGGGTGCAGTTTGATACCACTGGTGCAGGAGGAGAACCCACGTTGGCAGAATGAGGCCTTCGTACAGATAAGCGAATACCTGGTGGGCCGGGCTATACGCACGACCAGGTGGAAGTACTGCGTCTTTGCGCCGGATAAGGACGGCGGCAGGGATCCTTCGAGCAGGCGATATGTGGAACGGCACCTCTACGACCTCGCTGTGGATCCCTACGAGCTGGTTAACTTGATCGGGCGGAGAGAATATCGCAAAGTGACTGAAGAATTGCGGGAGGCGTTGAAACGCCATATGGTCGCTGCCGGTGAAAAGGAACCTGATAGCCTGGAGGCGAGATACTATCCGTAAAACCTCCAGGAGACAAACAAAATGCCCGTACTTGCGATCAACGGTGGTAACCCTGTCAGGACGAAGCCCTTCCCTCGTTATCCCATCTTAGGAGAGGAGGAGAAAATTGCAACGATAGAGGATAAACCTCGATGGTCAACCTTGCCGGAATGGAAAGGGATTCGAAAATGAGCGGACATGATGTGAATTGTAATGAGAATGCGAAAGCTGTTCATTGAACGAACACACCAATTCGACTGCTATCCCATCGACGTAAACACGCCTACAGGGCGGAACCGAGATGATCAAAGACTAACCCGGGAGGATTTCAATGGCCAAGAAATACGGTGTCGGCATAGTCGGCTGCGGATGGCCAGGGGTAGAACATGCAAAGGCTTATAAGGAGTTCTCTGACGATTGCAGTCTTATAGCCTTCTGCGACGTGGTGGAGGAGAGGGTGAAAACAAGAACTGAAGAGTTCGGTCTGGAGTGTTACTTTACAGATTTTTACAAATTACTGGCCGATGACAGGGTAGATATAGTAAGCATATGCACTCCCCATCACCTCCACGCCCCTATGGCCATAGAGGCGGCCGGTGCAGACAAACATGTACTGGTCGAAAAGCCCATGGCCCTCAATGTTGGAGAGGCAAACAGGATGATCCAGGCAGCAGAGGCGACCGGTGTGACCCTGAGCGTGATCTTTGGCCGGAGATTTGCACCTGAAAACAGGTTCTTTAAAGAAAGAGTGATTCCGGAACTGGGGGAGATCAAGTTCAGTTATCTGGTCGATTTTCACTACAGAAGCACCACATACTATGACAGTGCAGGCTGGAGAGGGACATGGAAGAGAGAGGGCGGGGGCGTCTTTATAAATCAGGCGATCCATACGTGGGACCTCTACCAATGGCTCCACGGCGGAGTCGTCGAAGCGTATGGATATTGGACCAATATCCTGCATCCGACCATCGAGGTTGAGGATATAGGATATGGGATAATCCAGTTCAGCGACGGCTCTTTCGGTAAGATATTCACCACCTCCTGCTGTGGGGCGCCTGAAAACGGTGGGGAGCTACGGATAATCGGCGAGAAAGGAGAACTCGAGGTCTTCTCCGGAAACTTCGCCCTTAAGGATAAATCGTTAGAGGACGAATTAAAAGAAGGATTAGAGAAGGCGAAAGAAAACACCCTTTACACCGGCTTCCCTGCTCAGGTACAGGACCTCCTGCACTCCATAAAAGAGGGCAGAGAACCTTTTATCACTGGAGAAAGTGCCAAACAATCGTTGAAGATCGTGGACGGGATCCACTGGAGTGGTTGGAACTATCAGGAGGATTTCAAGAAGTGGGTGTTTATGAATTACGACCTGCCAAAAACGTTGGAGGAAGGGCATAAAGAGGGGTGGAAAGGGGGTAAACTAATACAGGACCTGTTGGAGATCGTACGCTCTCCGGATAAAAGGCTCAGGGCGCCCTTTCTGGAGTAGATGTTCATCTGAAGAGCATAGCTCAGCTGTCCGAAATTCGGTAGAGACCGCCACATGATTCGATGTTTTGAGTTGTAAATGATGAACCCTCGGACGATCTTCAAAGGGTGGAATAGATAGCTTGAAGGCTTTGACCTCGAGGGGTTGACTATGATCCCCTTTCAGCTTCTTATAAAGCCCGCTGGGCCGGATTGTAACCTTCGATGTACGTACTGCTTTTACCGTCGGGTTGGGAAACTGTTTCCGGCTAAACCTGTCCATCGCATGAACCGGGAGATGCTGGAGGAAGTGATCCGACAATATTTAGGCCTGAGATTCCCTGTCTCCTGTTTCTCGTGGCAAGGAGGAGAACCTACCCTTTGTGGCCTTGCATTTTTTGAAGAAGTGGTGAAATTACAGATGAAGCATGGCCGCGGTGGACAGGCGGTTAGCAATGCCTTTCAAACCAACGGGCTTCTCCTCGACAAGGATTGGTGCTTATTTTTCAACCGATACAAGTTTCTGGTCGGTCTGAGTTTGGATGGCCCCCAGGCCCTTCATGACCACCATCGTCTCAGAGACGGAACGGGATCCTGGGAAAGGGTCATGCGGGTGGCAAGGTTGCTCTCAGATTATGAGGTTGAGTTTAACATCCTGGCCATGGTCACCCGAAAAAGCGAGAACCGGGCCCGGGAGCTCTTTTACTGGTTTGCTGAACAGGGCTTTCGATACCTCCAGTTTATCCCTTGCCTGGAAAGGCTCCCGGGCGGCAGGGGAATAGCACCCTTCTCGGTTTCCGTCGGGGGTTATGGGGACTTCCTGTGCGGCCTTTTTGACGTCTGGTGGGAAAACCGTAGCCAGGGAGTGTCCATACGGCTCTTTGATACGGTACTGGAGCACTTGGTCGGTGGCCATCCCATGTTCTGTGTTTTTGCACCTGATTGCCAGGGATATCTGGTGGTTGAGCACGATGGCACGGTCTATCCCTGTGATTTCTTTGTAAGAGATGACACATGCCTGGGGAATATAGTGGATACTCCTCTGCCAACCCTCTTCCAAGCTCCTGCTTATAAGCAATTTTGCCGGAAGAAAAAACAACTGCCGCATGAATGCCAGGGGTGTCGGTGGCTATCCTTCTGCTGGGGAGGATGTCAGAAGGACAGGATCGATGGTGAGGGGAGGCCTGTTGCCAGTAACTTCTTCTGCCGTGCCTATCAGCAGTTCTTCTCCCATTCGATGCCCCGGCTTCTGACTCTGGCAAAGGAGATCAAACCTCCCGCAGCTTCCGGACCTGTGGAAGGTTGCGAGCAATAATCGGTTATCGGTCATTGGTTTGGTCTTTGCCGAGGGGACGGATGTAGACCTCCCAATGACCAATGACTAATTACCAGTGAGTTAGAATGAGAGGGAGACGAAATGGCTTCTAAGGTCTATCTCATCGATGCCAGAAGTACCTTCGGTATGGAGCCCATGCCGGTGAAGTTCGAGCGACTCATAGATAAGTCCGGTATTCTGGACGTTATTGAGAAAGGTGACCGTGTGGCCGTTAAGATCCAGTCCGGGGAGTACGGTAATGTCAGGCTGATACGCCCTGTCTTCTACGAGCGTCTGGTGCGCAAGATCAAGGAGCGGGACGGCAAGCCCTTCTTGACAGACACCGGTGTGCTTTATCAGCACGGTCGCCATGACGGCGTGGATCACTATGTGATCGCCCACAGGAATGGCTACAACTATGGAATGGTAAGAGCACCGTTTATAGTGGCCGATGGAGTCGATGGGCGGGACGGTGTGGAGGTAGAGGTGAACGGGAAATACATCCGGCGGGTAGTGATCGGAAGCGCCATCGCCCGAAGCGATGTGCTGATCGCGATTGATCACTTCACGGGGCATCCCTCTGGGTTCGGAGGATCTATTAAGAACTTAGGAATGGGAGCGGTCTGCCGTCAGACCAAAATCATGTGCCATGCGGGGCTGAGACCCAGGGCCGATTCTGAGAGGTGCACTGGCTGCGGCACCTGCGTGCGCGTCTGCCCTGAGCAGGCAGTCACACTGCAGAAGGGACTGGCGGTGGTGGATCTTGATAAGTGCGTGGGTTGCGGCCAGTGTGCGGCTGAATGCCCTGAGGATGCTCTTTCCGGGAGTCTCGGCCAGAATCAGCCGGAGTTTCAGGCCAGGGTGGCGGAATCGGCATCCGGGGTGGTGAAGTACTTTCAGGGGAAATTCGGTGCCATCTCCTTCATGATAGATATGGATCCCGACTGCGACTGCACCCCGATTTCAGATCTGCCTATAGCGCCGGATATCGGAATCGTCGCCTCCACAGACCTCGTAGCTCTGGACAAGGCATGTGTGGATCTGGTGAATAAGGCACCCCATTACCCGGGCTCCAAGCCATATCTGGCTTCGAACGGCGGTCCGTGTGACAAGTTTATAAAAATGAGAGAGGAACGGCTCAAGCAAGGGGGCTATGACTCCTACTTTGAGGCAGCCGAGCGTATGGGGATGGGCACAAGGGAGTATGAACTGATCCGTCTGCCGAACCGGAAGCCGCCCCAAAAGGCGTTGAAGGGGCTGACGGAATGGTAATAGACTAAAAAGGGGAAGTAACCCTTAAGGCCTGAGCCGCAGAACCGTCCGGCGAACAGAGCGGCCGCCCTTCCGCTTCTCCGAGCCTGAGCGAAGCAAAGGCGAGGCGGAGTTTATGCTTTAGCATTTCATCCTGGGTAAGATGAGTCACTGAGCCTGTAGCTGTGGGGATGAAACCCTGAATGGTTAACTCCGAGGAGTGAGCCGATGAGGGTCCAGGCGAAGGCTTCGGGCTGCCCTTTCTTTTCGCCTCCTTTTCTTTCAAGCCTTTTCGTAAAAGGTTTGAAAGAAAACGCCCTTCCCATCGCTGGAAG